>QBVV01000024.1 GCA_003284265.1 SAR116 cluster bacterium AG-313-A07 | reverse complement strand
AATCTCTATCCGTATCTCCAAAAGCCGTTAAAAAAATTCACAACACCTGGAAGGAAATGGAGAGCCGGAGTCAAGAAATGCTTGATGATGATCTAAAGTATTTTGCAAACTTTCTTAATCGAATCCGACGGAGGATTTATGAGGAAAGTGCGAAACAACCTTCCGATCTAATAAAGCCTTTTTATCCAATAAAAAACTTAAATGACTGAGTATTGATAGATCTTTCTCTACTATTATTTAACTAACTCTTCTGCCGCCCCTTAAGTAAGGGGCCTCCACGCCCTCTACATTTGCAATGCACATCTCCTGACTATAGTGACCTGAACTCGCCATCAAATTAGTTTCGCTCCAAGTTGGTTCAAATTCCCCATTTAAAAATGCTTCTTTGAGCGGGCGGCCCATAGCAGTTTTTGGTATTTTAATGCCTAATCCATGAAAAATAGTTGGCAAGATATCTACAATCCCCGTTGGGATATCAAATATCTTCTGTCGGTTCATTTGATCTCCACCCAAAGTCATAAAGTTATTTATTTCAATCCTACTTAATCCCCCATGAATTCCACCGCCGTTTGGAATATCGGGATTATCCGCAAAACATGATCCAGCATAACCGTACTGATTAACTTTTTCTGTTGTACGTAACATATAATTGATATCTGGTGATCTTTCACTTAGCGCATTGATTTCAGCCATAGAAAATGTCCCGTGGCTTCCATCACGTGTAAAGGTAAGGCCGCACCAATCCTGTGCATGCAAAAACTCGATTATTTTTTTTACTAACTTTGGATCACGATCTCTTACTGTAATTTGGCCGCTGTAACTGGCTTTTACCGCAACGTCAATATCATCGATAATCGATACTCCTGCTTTAAAGCCTGCGCACTTTAACTCATCGATAACATTGACCTGCTTTTCTTTGGAAATTTGGGCATGGTCTGAGCATACGATCACGTTCCAACCGTCAGACCGCCCTTCGGCATTCCACCATTTCATGATTTTTCCAAAGCATTGATCTAAACACTCAAGACTAGATAGACTAGCCTTGGAACCAATGCCCTCATAGTGAAATGACAAGTCCGGTTCATTGTACCAGATTACTTGAACATCTACTGATTGATCCAATAGAAAATGGTCTAATAAAATTTGCGTTGCATATTGACTGACTTGATTGTTAGGAAAACTCTGTTTTGGGACTTGTCCAAATTTTTCTATGATCCCATGATAGTCAGCAAGTTTACTCGAGATATCGGCTCCCCAAATAGAGAATAACCTCTGTTGAAGTTCATCAGCATTTAAATTAAGCAATCGAGCATTACCAATTTTTCCTGTGGTGATAACGGAATAATTCTTATTTTCTTTTGCTAATAATTCTCCAAGTGATGGAGTTTTCTGGAGGCTTCCATAAATTCCTTTTGCTTCCTCCATCTTTGCCATATCGGAAGTATCGAGTGGGCCATCAAAACCAAGTATTGGGTCATAAAAACTATTCGCCATAATACCGTGGCCAAAACTTCCTTCCTTTGATGCGTTAGATATCGAACCTCCGCAGTAGGTTCCCGTTACAAAACTTGAGACTTGAACCCGCGTCTCTGATGGAAAGGTCGAAGAACTATTAGGATAATCGACCCATTCATTTCGAAATTCGTTAAGATTAGGCATTATATTTGATTGGACAAAGTCTCGGCGTAATCCATCAAAAAGGCAAAATAGAAACTTTGTTTTTTTCATCTCAACTCTCAAACCATCAATATCTAACTCAAAATTAAATAATACGAAAATCATTAAGAGATTATTATGTGATATTTTAACTCTCAATTTAATTTAAACCTAAAATAACCGAAAAACTAATTGATCAAATTCGACAGAATTCTATTCTTGTTTTTAAAGGTTATTTTTTACTATCCGTCAGCAAAAAAACTACGGTCAACCTATATAAATATGATAATAACTGCCACCTGAAAAAATTTTTGGAGCATATAATGTACCTTTCCACCAGCGATCAAAAAAAAGAGGCAACCGAATGGTTTATCTCTTTAAGGGATCAGATATGTTCAGCTTTCGAGAAGCTGGAGGAGGATTATAATGGCCCCAATAAATCGATGACGCCAGGAAAGTTCGCTCGCAAGCATTGGGATAGGGATGGCGGTGGCGGGGGCGTCATGTCAATAATGGAGGGACGTTTATTTGAAAAGGTAGGAGTGAATGTATCAACAGTTATGGGTACATTCTCCCAAGAATTTAGTAAAGAGATCACCGGAGCACAGGACGATCCAAGATTTTGGGCATCTGGAATTTCTGTGGTTGCACATATGTGGTCCCCTCTTGTCCCTGCCGTTCATATGAATACGCGGCATATTACAACCACAAAATCATGGTTTGGCGGAGGCAGTGATTTAACGCCTATGGTTCGCAATGATGATGATAGAGAACTATTTCATAGCGCATTTGAGGCCACCTGTAATAAATATGATCTGACATATTATCCTAGATTTAAGAAGTGGTGTGATGAATATTTTTATCTGGCACATCGAAATGAACCCAGGGGCATCGGCGGTATTTTTTATGACCAGTTAGATGGTAACTTCGAGTCTGATTTTCTCTTCACTAAGGATATAGGGTCAACATTCAACACAGTCTTCCCTAAAATTGTACAGCGCCATATGGATGATACATGGACAGAGGAACAACGGGAAACGCAATTAATAAAGAGAGGACGTTACGTTGAATTTAATTTACTGCATGATCGCGGCACGCTTTTTGGTCTCAAGACGGGTGGCAATGTTGAAGCGATTTTAATGAGCTTACCACCCCAGGTTGCCTGGCCCGCCCCATCAATATGAATGGCCTAATGATGCTCTGGCCGTGAAAAAGTGCAATCATCAAATCTTTTTAACTAACCTTATCGGCAATAATGAAAATTTCCGTTTTTGGATTAGTTATATTGTAATTCAGCATGTCCCAATCCTGCAAAAACTGCGCTTATTTTCTCTTGACTATTGGCGAAGTCAACACCATTCCATGAGCCAGTTGTAATGATATCTCCTTTCTTAAGACCTCTCTTCGAAAGTAATGGGCCTCTTTCACTAAGATGACCAGCTAGCCACGCAATTAACGCAAAAGGGTCACCCCCAGGAAAACCTTTATCTGCCGCCTTTACCTTTTTTCCTATTGTTAAACTTGCTTGGAAATCTGGAAAATGCTCAAGCTTATCCAATCCAATCTCATCACCAATAATCAATGCCTCGTTAGATTGACTATCCGCAAGAGCCCAAATGGGATCTTTCACAGGCCATTGGTGATACCGTGTTTCGACGGCTTCTATCGCAACCATGGCAGTGCCAATTGCAGCTTTTACCTGAGATGAATTATAAGGCCCTTCATCTGCTGGTAAATCTAACGCTAAACGAAAAGCTACTTCACACTCCACAGCTTTTAACCTTAGTGATTTTGATAACTGTGTTGGCGATGTATATAAATTTTCCCTAGTTATAGCGGCACATGTTGGTGGAGTTTCTTTTGAACCTGGACCCACTTTCCAAGCGACAATTTCTGCACCCCTCGATGTCAATATTTCATCCTGAACAGCGAAGGCCTCTGCGATACTCTTTGGCGCGGAATCATCAGGAAAATCAACTAAGGGTTGATTTGTCTCTCTCGCTTTAATGAGTGCCTCAGCGGCCAATTTTACTTTTTCCATAGGCTCCTACCTTTCATTTACACAATGGTCTCTAACCCAATTCAAACAATCTTCCTTATTATATTTAAAACCACTAAGTAGCCACCAACGCTCTACTTTTATAAGAATGTTACCTACTTCAATACCCGGCTTTATACCCAATTTCAAAAGGTCTAATCCTCTTAACGGAAATGTTGGAATGCACCAATTCTGCGCTATCGTGTTCGCAACGTCTCGCATCTTTTTATATTTTGGATTTAAGGCAGTTTTAATTAACAGTAGCCCTAAAAGATCCATTTTTCGCATTTCATAAAAAAGCCTTTTTATTTCTTGCGGTTCCTCTGAGACGTCTATTTCTTTTTCACAATAGAATGTGAGATGATCTGCCATCCTATTTGATAACTTCAATGTCTCAATCACTTTTTCTGCAGGTGTTGTAAGTAAAATAGCGAGCCTTCTAATTGGATCTGAATCTGCGCCCTCTAAAAAAACAAGACGACTAAATTCGGACATTCTTAGCCTTCCTGGAAAAATTTTACTCATTATTTTATTTTCTGACATTTTATTGAGTGCGGTGAAAGCATTAGTCGAAAGAATTATTTTAAATAGCTCGCTCTGTATACGTTCGCCCGATAAGGCGTTAAGTTCACTTGCAAATTTCTTACATGCCGCTAAGCCGTCACGATCAATTTGCCCTTGTCCAAAATATGCATAGAACCTGAAAAATCTGAGAATCCTTAGAAAATCTTCTTGAATACGGCGCGACGCATCACCAACAAAACAAACCCGTCCTCTAATCACATCCTTATAACCACCAACAGGATCGAAAATATTCCCATGTTTATCCATGAATAAAGCATTCATCGTAAAGTCACGCCGAGCGGCATCCTCAGCCCAACTATCCGTGAATGAAATTTCAGCGTGGCGCCCATCAGTTTTTAAATCGCGTCTTAAACTTGTAATTTCAAAAACCTGATTGTCCAAAAATGCCGATACTGTGCCATGTTTGATCCCTGTGGGGCGGACAGTGATATTTGAGGACGAAAGAAGCTGCATGATCTTGTCCGGGCTATGGCGAGTTGCAATATCAATATCTGAAACAGGATGGCCTAGAATAGAGTCTCTAACGCACCCGCCAACAAACCGAGATTGATTATTATCAGCATCAATAATCTCTATCAGAGACTTGACCGAGGCTTTATTAAGCCAATCACGATTGAATGCTACCCTCATTGAGATTCCAGAACATCCAGCATCATGTTTGCAAAATGCACAAGCATTCCTGCTGTAGCACCCCAGATATAAAAATCAGGGTGTGGAAGCACATAAAAATGTCTCATCTTATTCTGCCACTCTTTACTTTGGCGCTCATGGTTTTTTCGGTCCAATACGAACGACATTGGAACCTCAAATATATCGGCTACTTCAACAGAATTTATATTTAAATCAAATGGTGGTGTTACAAGACCAACGACTGGCGTTACGGAAAAACCTGTTCGGGTAACATAATCATCTAATTTACCTATTATCTCAACGTGCCGCCTATTGAGGCCAATTTCTTCTTCTGTCTCCCTTAAAGCGGTATCAACAATATCAATGTCAGTCTCTTCCACTCGTCCTCCTGGGAAACTAACCTGACCTGCATGATGAGAGAGGGCATCAGAACGTCTAGTCAATAAAACCGTTGGATGCCCAGGACGGCCAATCACTGGAACTAGAACCGAAGCTGGTTTTTGTCGTATGGGGACATCCATGCCAGGATTCAAGCTATGGTCACCATTATCTTGACCCACTTTGAGACCGTTGGATTTGCTCTTAGCCTCGACAAATAAGTCTTTAAAGTCGGATAACGTAGTTAATCCGAATCTATTTGACCCAACTGGAAGAATATTCCCTTGCTCCATATCCCTAAAAACCTTTTACCGTCTATAATACTTTCATTCGCTAAATCAATTAGTTCATAAAATACTGACCGTGTGATTTTAGCTTCCAGCCCATCTCTAACAACAATATAGGGATTGGGTTCTTCCGTATCAGGGTCTATATCGACTCTGAGTGGATGTTCCAATCCGCATGTGACAAATTCGTCTAAGTTTGTTCTAAATGAAAAATCAGTATTAAAAGGCTCATTCTCTTTAGAAATAACACGCTGCACCTCAACCGCTAAAAATGGCGCATCTTCGACTTCAATCATACCTTTTTCCACCGGTGTAACCAACCAGTAGCTCTCATCTTCTTCTTTGCGTAATACACTGGCAAACAACTTTACTAGCGGAAGACGCTTGATAGGTGCCCCCTGATGATACCATACACCGTCTTTTGCTATGCGCATCTCAAAGTCCTTAATCGGTATAGGTGACTCCGAATCTGCCCTTCTTTCAACCTGTTTAATAATTTCTGTTAATTCCATATCGCTCGATTTAGCTTTTTTGTAAGACCCGGCCATGCGACAATACACCTATTTATCAACGGTAGTTCTAGCTTTTATATTTAATGTGAGCCGTGCACATAGGCACATTGATCCAGAAAAAATAAATTGTGTCAGGGAACTCTCTCTATTCGTAATACATTTGTTGATCCTGGCTTGCCCATCGGCACTCCTGCTGTAATCACGATCTGATCACCTTGTTCCGCGAATCCTTGTGATTTTGATACATCTAATGCCCGCTTAACAACCGCTGAAAATCTCTCCTCTTCCTCGATGTGCACTGAATGCACACCCCAAGCCATACCCAGCCTTCGAGCGGTCGCTATGCTAGATGTGACACATAATATCGGAACAGAAGGCCTTTCTCGAGCTGCTCTGAGTGTTGTAGAACCAGACGTAGTGTAGGTAATAATACAAGAAGCGCTTACAGTTTGGGCAACCTGACGGGCCGCAAGTGTTATTGCATCTGAAACCGTTGGCTCGGGTGTTTCGTGACTTTCATCAATCAAAATCTGATGAGCTTCATCTCCTTCCACCTCTAAAATAATACGGTTCATCATATCAACAGATTCGAGGGGAAATTCTCCAGCCGCTGTTTCCGCCGATAGCATTACAGCATCGGCTGAATCGTAGACTGCAGTAGCTACATCGGAGGCCTCGGCTCGAGTTGGTGCAGGAGCATGGACCATTGAATCCAGCATTTGGGTCGCTACAACAACAGGCTTGCCCCAATGTCTACATAATTTAACAATTCTTTTTTGTATGCCAGGAACTTTTTCTGGAGGAAGTTCTACACCGAGGTCTCCTCGAGCCACCATAACAGCATCCGACATTTTTACTAATTCATCCAGATGCTCAATCGCCGCAGGCTTCTCCAGTTTTATCAAAACGGATGCACGCCCATTAATTAATTCTCTTGCCTCAGCAACATCCCTAGGTCGCTGTACAAATGATAAAGCTATCCAATCAAAACCGAGGTTGAGGGCAAATTCTAAATCCTCCCTGTCCTTTTCACTAAGTGAAGAAAGACCCAATGTAACCCCTGGAACATTTACTCCTTTTCGGTTTGATAGCATGCCTCCAGTTATAACTTTTGTCTCTATCGAATTTTCTGTAGCATTTTGCACACGAAGTCTTATTTTCCCATCGTCAAGAAGAAGGTCCATACCAACAACAGCCGCATCAAAGATTTCCTGATGTGGTAGTTGTACGCGCAGACCCGATCCAGCTGCCTCCTTTAGATCCAAAACAAACGAAGACCCTACGGTGAGTTCTACCTCATTCTTTTCAAACACGCCTATTCGAAGTTTTGGCCCCTGCAAATCTGCCATGATGGCCACAGGCCAATCTAATTCTTTTTCTAATTGTCTTATAGCATTAAACCGTGATCTGTGGTCTTCGTGACTTCCATGACTGAAATTTAACCGGAAAACATCCACTCCAGCTTTGATCATAGAACGTATTTGTCGCTTCGTCCGCGAAGAAGGACCAAGCGTTGCAACAATTTTTGTGTTTCGATACCTACGCATTCGTTTACCTGTCATTAATACGTTATAAGATCACGCTTGTTGATGTCTCTAAGCCCTTATCTTAATACTAATTTATTAAAAGATAGAGAAAAATCCAAAATACCTCTAGGTTTTGGTCGTTTTCAAAGCATAATCTTTACTTTAATAAATATTGATAAGTATCCAACAACTTAAGAATATGATCTCTATTTTCGGACGGCAACGCAAACAAAGCCCTATCAATTCCTGCTTTTTTGTAAGAATTAATCGTTTCCTCATTTGGCGGGGCACCAAAAACACTTACAGAGAGGGTGTTCATGTCTCTGCCGCTTTCGGCCGCCATATTTTTAAGCCTTTGCATGCTCTCACCTGCGTCAAACCCACCTCTTCCCCTTGGAAACCATCCGTCGCAATAATCTACGACCCGTTTTAATGTATAATCCGTTTCTCCTCCCATCAATATCGGGGGATATGGTTTCTGAACCGGCTTAGGATATGCCCAACTTTTATCAAAATTTATATACTCCCCATGAAATTCTGCTTCCTCATCGACCCAGAGAGATTTCATAGCTAGAACATGTTCTTTCATCATTGCAAATCGCGTTTTATACGTGACCCCATGATTCTCCATCTCATCCACGTTCCAGCCACCACCAAGACCCAAAACAAAACGGCCGTTAGACATTAAATCCAGGCTCGCAATTGATTTAGCCGTCACAATAGGATCGCGCTGTGGCAGCAAACATATACCGGTTCCTATTTTTAAATTTTTTGTACTTGCAGCAGCAAAACCAAGCGAAACAAATGGATCCAGCGTATGAGAATATTGCCTCGGCAATTCACCTCCACCGGGAAACGGCGAACGTCTGCTTGTAGGAATATGAGTATGCTCTGGCACAAAGAGTGACTCATAGCCACGTTCCTCGAGTTCCAGAGCTAGTTCGCTTATATTAATGCTATAATCTGTATCGAAAATGAAAACACCTATATCCATGCCAAAATCCACTTACCTATTAACCATTTTTAACTAATGTTGTATTAGACTAGACACTCGCCTACATGTCCATCCAGCAGATATTAAAATAACAGCATCCAACATCTTTATGTGTGCATTTCAGCACTAAATTTTGATGATTTGAATATTAAAAGTGATTATGGTGCTTTGTATGAAAACGCACCTCTTAGATAAGTTACTTAAATCCTCGGTTGAAAAAGGCGATCTGCAGGGGGTTACTGCTATAATTTCAAATGAAAATGAACCCCTCTACGCAGCAGGATTTGGAATAAGCGGTCCAAACAAATCTCAAACCATGACTACTGATACAGTATTATGGATCGCTTCCATGACAAAAGCTGTTACTGCAGTGGCTGCTATGCAACTTGTAGAGCGCGGGCTTCTTAAGCTAGATGAACCTGCGGTTACTTTGTTACCTGAACTTAAGAATATTCAGGTATTGCAGGGATTTGATGAAACCGGGGCCCCCAAGCTACGCCCTCCTAAATCTGATATCACACTAAGGAACTTGATGACCCATACTGCTGGCTTTGGATATGATGTCTGGCATCAACAAATAAAAGACTTCGTTGAGTCAAAGAATATGATCTCACGATCTTCTGGTTCGCGCGAGGCACTAATGACTCCTCTAATGTTCGATCCAGGTACCGACTGGGCATATAGCATCTCTATTGATTGGGTGGGTTTAATGATAGAAGAGGCCACAAAACAAAAACTTGGAGAATTTCTAAAAACTAATATTTTTAAGCCCCTAGGGATGAAATCAACGGGTTTCTTCATCGACAACAATATGAGCAATTGTCTCGCAACCATGTATAGACGGGAAAATAATATCTTACGACCAGATTTCAAATTTAAAATGAAACAAAACCCTGAAGTGGAGGCAGGTGGTGGTGGACTATACTCCACATTGAATGATTACATCCTGTTTTTAAGGATGTTATTGAATGATGGGATAGCCGATAACTTACAAATTCTGCGTCCTGAAACTATAGAAGTGATGTTTACTAATCATGTCGGAAGCAATGTTGATATGAAAATGCACTCTACCAATAAAGCAATATCTAGAGACATAAACTTTTTCCCAGGAACACCAAAATCCTGGGGATTATCTTTTATGATCAATCAGGAGAAGGCGGAAACCGGAAGGCCCGCCAATGCCCTGGGATGGGCGGGATTGTCCAACTGTTATTTCTGGTTGGATCCAAAAAATAAAATAGCAGGCGTTTTTGGCACCCAAATTTTGCCGTTTATCGATAAAAAAGCTTTCCCCTTATATATGGCGTTCGAGAAAACGGTATACCGATCGCTATTAGGAAAATATTGATATAAAGAGAAAGAGTTGAAAAAATTAATAGAGCATCATCTACTAACAGGCGAAGTCGGGGCATGACGTATATACCTATCATAAACCTCTCCACTTTAGGAGATCCCAATCCCTCTAGTCAAAAACTGATCGCAAACGATTTGCGAAAAGCTCTTCGTAAAAGTGGTTTCTTTATAATTATCAATCACGGCATTCCTCAGGAGCTCATCGATCAAACTTTTGCAGAGGCTAAACGTTTTCATGACCAATCAATGGAGGCCAAAAAAGCGGTCCTAATGAATGAACACAATAATGGTTACATGGCAATGGGCCGTTATAAGATAACAACTTCTAGAGCAAGCGAGGATGGCGCAGAACCGGATCTTAATGAAGCATTTTTCATAAAAAGAGAAAGACAACCAGATGATCCGCTGGTGCTAGAGAAGCGAAGATTCGCGGGTCCAAATGAGTGGCCAAAAGATCTACCCGGCTTTAAGGACAGTCTTCTTCAATACACCAAAGCTGTGGATCAGATGGCTCAAGCCTTACTTGGGCCTCTCGCAATCTCTTTAGACATGCCAGCAGACACCTTCACGGAAGCATTTTCTGAAAGTCAGTTTTCATTTCGTCTCTCCCACTATCCCAAAGTCTCAAAGTTGTCGTCCAAACAATATGGTATAGCACCTCACACTGACTCAAATTTTTTAACGTTCCTAGCGCAGACAAGTGTTCCTGGGTTGCAGATACAAGCACAAGATAGCCAATGGATAGATGTGCCTTTTGTGCCGCAATCATTTGTTGTCAATAGCGGAGACATGCTGCACCGTTGGACCAACGGATATTATAAATCTACACCGCATCGAGCAATGCCACCACAAGAGGGAGCAAGATACGCCATACCCTTTTTCTTTGGGCCTCACCTGGACACAAACATTGAGTGTTTGCGATCTTGTCACTCTCCCCAGAACCCACCTCAATACCCGCCGATATCATATAATGATTACATCAGTTGGTGGTACGACAAAAATTACAACTCAAACGCCCAAGAAGACTTGGCAAACAATGGCTAATTTTGAGAGACAAGATGTATTTCAATCAATTCAAAGTCTACAAAAATAACTGTTTGGTTTCTATTTTAAGGCGCCAATTGTAATGAGTTCAGTGGCTCAACTTTTAGCGGATAGTCTGGAAGCGCACAGTATAGATGAGGTATTTTGTGTTCCTGGAGAAAGTTATATTGGGCTAACTAGTGCTTTGGTTGAGAGAGAAAAAGTCCGCATCATTGTATGCCGCCACGAAGCTGGTGCTGCATTCATGGCAACAGCAGATGGAAGAATTCGAAATAGAGCTGGCGTCGTTTTAGTTAGCAGGGGCCCCGGATTAGCAAACGGTTTGGTCGCGATACACTCCGCATATCATGACGCGACACCATTAGTTGTCATTATAGGACAGGTAGAGAGAGCCGATTTTGGAAGGCTTGCACTGCAAGAACAGAATTACTCTCTGCTTTTGGCGGATATCACTAAATCTGTCATAGAGGTGAATCAACCTGAAATAGCCTCAGAAGCTATTGCTAGAGCATTTCATCTAGCGGAAAGCGGTACACAGGGACCGGTAGCGGTAGTTATTCCAGAAGATCTTTTTGATGAAGAAACGCATGCTCCTGTGATTATGCCGGCGCCCAAATTATCATCGTCTCCAAGACAAGAGGACCTTGATAAACTAGCCGAGATGATTTCTCGAGCTGAACGCCCTTTGATTTTGGTTGGCGGTGCCCTACTGGCGGAATCATTGGACGATAAAGATGTTTTAAACGATCTTAATACGCTGTCAGAAAGTTGGGTATTGCCTATAAGCCCGACACACCGCCGGCCTCAACTCTTTGATTCAAAGCACCCTAACTACGGTGGATATATGGGCATTAGAGTTCCCTCCTCTTTACTTGACCATATGAAAAAAACGGATCTAATGGTAGTTTTGGGGGAACGTATGACAGATACAGTCAGCCAGTCCTATAAATTTCCTTCGGCTCCCAAACCTCAATTCTTTATGGCCCATATCTGGCCTGATGCTGATGAAATTGGTCGGGTATGGCATCCAAATCTAGGTATCCCAGCTAGTCCACATGACGTAATAAAAGGGCTGCTTCACAAAAGCATCCCAAAAGATATCAACAAAAGAAAAAACTGGGTTGAAACGCTAAATAAACAGCACAAAAAATTATTATCCAAAGAATGGAACCCGACAAGCGACGGCGTAAATTTCGCAGCGGTAGTATGTGAAGTTGATAAATACCTAGAGAAAGATGCAACAATTACCTCTGATGCGGGCAACTTCGGGAGTTTTATTCATCGTTATATTGGTTTTGGGCAAAAACATGTTTTTTTATCATCAGTTGTTGGCGCTATGGGATCGGGAATGCCGATGGCCGTCGCAGCTGGGTTGCGTCGACCTGGAAAACAGACTGTTTGTTTTATTGGAGACGGCGGTGTTTTGATGATGGGAAACGAAATAGCAACGGCTGTCCAATATGGCGTGAACCCAATTATAATTGTAGCCGACAATTCAATGTATGGAACTATAGGAATGCATTCTTATGTTAGATATCCCAACAAACCGTTTATGCAAGGAACTAAACTTACTAATCCAGATTTTGCAGCCTGGGCAAGATCGTTTGGAGCCGAAGGAATAACTATCCAAACTGAAACTGATGTATCTGCAGCCATAAACAAAGCTTTTAGTATACGAGTAAAACCTGTGGTAATTCACTGCCACACTTCAGCTGTTCAAATGAGCGCATGGAGGAAATATGAACGTTCGGAAAGTCTAGCATGAGCGATGAAGATCTTCTAAACCCACCGCGTTTTGAGGCTCAACTTTTAAAAAAGCAAGTTGTTTCAATATTAACTGCCTGGGGCATGGCTTTGAAAGAAGCCGATATCGCGTCAACAGTGATGATAGAGACTGACTTACGTGGTGTAGATTCTCATGGCATTAATATGCTTCGCCAATATGAAGAAACGTTTAAACGTGGAGCATTAAATATTAAAGCCCAAACAAAAATCATTCGCGATCGATCGACCACAGCGTTACTCGATGCTGACAGAGGATTAGGCCATCCCGTCTCGGTTCAGGCAATGGAAATGGCCATAAACAAAGCAGAAAGCCATGATGTAGGTATAGTTTGCGTTAAAAATTCGCATCATTTTGGTGCAGCGGGGTACTATGCCGAAATAGCAGCACGTCAAGGTTTCATTGGAATAGTGACAACATCAACTCGCGGCATTTCAATGGTTCCAACCCGGGGAACGCAACCTGTATTGGGTACTAATCCGTTCGCTTTTGCAGCACCAGCCGGAAAATACGATCCGTTGGTGTTAGACTTTGCCACGACGGTGGCTGCTGTGAATAAGGTAAAAGTGCATAAGCTAAGAGAATTACAATTGCCCGACGGCTGGGTCAATGATGGCGATGGCCGCACCATATTTGACCCAAATGAGGCTATAAGTATTTTCGACAATAAAAGTTTTGGGGGGCTCAATCCAGTCGGAGGAATTGGAGAGACTTTAGGCGGACATAAAGGTTACGGGCTCGCGGTATTTTCTCACATCCTGAGTGGAGCTATGCCTGGGGCGTCATTCTCCCCCGTGCGGATAAAGAATGGTAATGCTGATACACCGGATGATTTAGGACATTACTTTCAAGCAATTAATCCCGAAAGTTTCAGAACAAAGGAAGAGTATGAAAATGATATCGAGGTCGTGATAGAGACCCTCCGATCAGTAAAACCGCGCGATCCAGATAAACCTGTTTTGGTTCCGGGTGAACCAGAACAAATCAGCCGGAAAGACCGTCAGAAAAATGGTATTCCTGTTAATAGAAATTTACGCAACTTAATTAAGGAAATCACCCAGAATGCTGGGGTTGAATACCTCTTAACCAATAATACTATCCCATAGGTCCCCAATATTGAGACAAAAAGGACAATAATATGAAGCTAGCATATTTTGATGATTTTCAGCTCGGTGTACTTACTGATAAAGGACTTGTTGATGTCTCACACATCATCATGGATATTCCGCATACGAACCCGGGAAACCTAATGAATGGTCTTATAGAAGATTTCGAAAACTATAGATCAAAACTTGAGACCGCTGCAGGAAAAGGTGTCGCTTTCCCGTTAGATTCAATAAAGATACAACCCCCATTACCAAAACCCGGCGCCATAGATTGTATGGCCGTTAACTATATGGAAAATGGCACATTAAAAGAAAAACCGCAGATAAATGGCTTTCATAAATCTCCATCAGCAATCATTGGTAACGGGGATACTATGATTTTACCCGATGTGCCTGCCACAATTTTTGAGGGGGAGGCAGAGTTAGGACTTATCATTGGAAAAAGGGCGAGTAATGTCAGCGAGTCTGATGCTATGGACCACGTTTTTGGTTATCTAAATTTCATTGATGGCTCAGCGCGTGGCCTGCCACCAGACCGCAATGTTTTCTTTCAAGTAAAATCTCGAGCAACGTTTGCTCCGATCGGTCCTTTCATAGTTACTGCAGACGAGATCCCGGACCCTCAGAATCTTACTGTTAGACTCTGGGTAAATGGAGAACTCAAACAGGATTTTAATACAAACGATATGGCCCATAAAATTCCTAAAGCCATATCATGGCTCAGTTCAATACATGCCCTTGAACCAGGAGATCTAATAGCGACCGGAACGAACCATAGAGGCCTGAGCTCTTTTCAGCATGGAGACAAAATTGAACTAGAGGTAGAAGGACTTGGTCGTCTATCGATCAATGTTCAAGATGATTTAAGGCGAACCTGGGGGAGAGAAACTAGACTCGATAGAAAGAATGCCGGCTACGAAACACCCACACCGCAATTAACTGGGAAATATGCAAAGTAGGATCACAAACTATGGCAGACATCAAACAGTTCGGTTTGGACTTAGGGATATATGGACCACTAGCAGAGCCAGAAATAGTAATTAATTTAGCAAAATATGCGGAGACCGCGGGTTTCAGCTCTATTTGGCTTGCCGATCATGTAGTATTTCCTAAACACTTTGATTCTAAATATCCTTACAGTGCCACTGGCGGGTTCCCAGCACCGATCGAAGACCCATTACTAGAACCTATTGCAACAATGGCAGTTTTAGCTGGATCGACAACAGATATCCGAATTGGAACGGCAGTCTTAATAATCCCCTATCGAAATCCAGTTTTGCTTGCGCGCATGTTAATTACAATAGACCAATTTTCAGGTGGACGTGTCACACTAGGAGCAGGCGTAGGCTGGTTGAAGGAAGAATTCGAAACTTTAAACACGACTGATTTTGCTCTACGAGGCAGAGTTACCGACGAGTATTTGGAAATTTTTAAAAGTTTATGTGGAGGGCAGGAAGTATCTTACCACGGAGAAACATACCAATTTGATACGGTTTATTCAGTCCCAGGATCAATTCAAAAACCCAATCCACCTATTTTAATAGGAGGCATTGCTAACCCTGCACTAAGGCGCGTAATAAAATATGGGGATGGATGGTTAGCCGTTGCTTTAGATCCTATTAGGATGAAAGAACGCATCGAAACACTTAAGAAACTTTGTGTAGATAGTGGACGGCAGTTTGAAGACTTAGACCTCGTTTATAAGATATTTATAAACCCAGGAGAACCTAAAAAGGGCCCGTTTGGAGAACGCGAGATAGGTAGTGGCTCCGAAGTGCAAATAATAGACGATTTAAAAAATATACTCGGATCAGGATTCAACAATGTGGTGGTTCGTTACCGGGGAGATAGTGCAAAAGAACAGCAAAAACAAATGGAACGTTTCACAGAAGAAATAATTCCGAAACTATAGATAAATCCTGCGTTATTGATTTTTTTCTTGGCATAAAAAAAGCCGTTTTATCTTTAAAAGCGACTAATTTTCTTTTCTAGTTAAACGACGGGAAGAAAAGTATTCTAGTATCCTTCCCTCTCCAATCTTTTGCGCATGAGTTTCCTGTGTCGGCGCGTCGCCTCCGCTTCCTCGCGCACTCGCCTTTCTGACGGTTTTTCGTAATTTCTGCGAAGTTTCATTTCTCTGAATATACCCTCACGTTGCATTTTCTTTTTCAATGCTCTGAGAGCTTGATCAACATTATTATCTCGAACGGAAACTTGCACTGAAAACCACCTCCATTAATTATTTCTCTATATTTATTAACGATTCGAACTATTTTTGATCGCGGAGACGTTCAATAACACATTTTTAGTTAAAATGCCAAGCTACTTATTTCACTACTTTACCAATTACTGGTGAGGCCTTATATGGAAAGCATGGAGATCAGACCAATAATTAGGATGGGAAATCCAATCCTCCGATTAAAAGCAAATGCTGTAGAGCCTGAGCATACTGACTCATTAACTACAATAATACCGGATATGATAGCAACCATGCGCGATGCTGGTGGTGTTGGATTGGCGGCACCTCAAATCGGGATTAGTCTTCGTCTGATGGTTTTTGAGGTGCCTGTAAGTCGCGCTACAAATTTAGATGGCGATAAACCTTGCGGCATTCAGGTTTTAATAAACCCTAATTTTAACCCCGCAACTTCTGATAAAGAATTAGGTTGGGAAGGATGTCTCTCAATTCCCGGTTTACGCGGAGAGGTACCAAGATATAAGGAAATAACCTATACTGGTTTTAACGGCGAAGGGACTCCCATAGAGACTTTTGCTTCTGGTTTTCACGCCCGAGTGGTGCAGCATGAAATGGATCACCTTGATGGGATTTTATACCCGGACAGAATGATAGATTTGACACGTTTTGGTTATGTTGAGGAGTTCACTAAAATGCAGGAACAAAGTCGCTCTCCGGATGGAGTTATTAAAAACGGTGGAGCCAATGGATAATATGGACAAAAAAAGGCAAGAGTTAAAAGATAAGCTCTTGGAGGCATCCCTGCCACATATCATTTTCGATGGTTGGAGTTTGAAATCGCTCCGAGCAGCCACTTCCGATTTGGGAATCAAAGAGGGAATGATTTATACAGTATTCGTTGACCCTGAAAGTGAGCTGATCGAGCACTTTTCAGATTGGGCCGACCGTAGAATGCTTGCTCGTCTGGATAAAATGGATCTCGAATCAATGAAGGTTCGGGAGCGAATTACAAAAGCTGTGCGCTGGAGATTAGAAGAATTATCCGGCCAAGAGGAAGCGCTGAGGCGTTCTATTCTTAAATCATCACCCCGTCATCTATACAAGACAGTGGATCTGATATGGCGAAGAGCGGGTGACAAAGCGGTTGATTTTAATTTTTATTCAAAACGCGCACTGCTCGCCGCAGTCCTCTCATCCACTACTCTATACTGGCTGGATGATAAATCAGAGAATCACGCCGAAACCTGGGAATTTTTGGACCGTCGAATTTCTGACGTTATGCGAATACCCAAAGTGAAGGCCAATTTGAAAAAAGTCATTGATCTGTCTTTAACTCCTATCGCAAAAAGATGGGGCTCTTGGAAAACAACCTAAATAAATAATTTATATTGGGAAAATAAATTTACGGTCCCAGATTTTTAGTTCCTCGAAAAAATTCGACGCCCTCGATTATCCCAAATCTTCAACAGGATTTATCTGATTAAAATATTTTTAATATTAGTAGTTTCAACTTTGGTAAAAGCTGGATACAAACCAGCACGATGTTATCTTTAGAAAAACCAATATCAGATCATAAGAATAAAGCGCTCGCAAACGCTGCTATCCTTGTTACGTTGACATTGGTAACTATGCTCTATGCCATGTCGGTTACTATCGCTAACGTATCACTTCCTCAAATCAAAGGTGCACTATCGGCAACAACCGACGAGATAGCGCTGATAGTGACTTTCAGCATTATAGCAACAGCTGTAGGCACACCAATGACCGGTTGGTTGACAGCCCGATTTGGGAGAAGAAATGTTCTAATTTGGTCAGTGACAGGGTTCACTGTATCTTCCCTCCTTTGCGGCACTGCCTCTTCATTAGAAGAGTTAGTATTATATCGTATTATGCAGGGCGCTTGCGGTGCACCATTACCGCCTTTATCACAAGCGATCGTCGTAGACACCTATCCTAAGGAAAAAATAGGCTCTGCTAATGCTATATTCGGCATGGGTGTGGTTCTCGGCCCAATTCTTGCCCCAACTATCGGTGGATATTTAAGCGAAACATATAGTTGGCGATGGGTTTTCTTTATGATGGTTCCGTGCGGAATTGCCTCACTAATAGGTGTATTACTTTTCATACGCCAAAAAGGAGCGTTTTCGAAATTACATCTTGATTGGACTGGGTTCTTATCTCTCGTTATCGCGGTAGCCGCATTCCAATTTATGCTTGATCGTGGGGAACGTCTCGATTGGTTTGATAACTGGGTAATTATGGTTTGTGCAATTACGGCGGTAATTGCATTATATATCTTTGTAACTCACTCGTTGACATCAGAAAGGCCATTTCTCAATCCCAAATTATTGTTAAAACGCAATTACATGCTTGGTCTAATTTTTGCTTTTATTTTTGGACTTTTGAATTTTACGCCTATCACATTGCTTCCGGCACTACTGCAAACCTTGCACGGATATCCAGACTCTATTGTTGGGGAAATACTGGGTATAAGAGGCACTGGAACTCTACTTGGGTTCACCTTTATGTTTCTTGGTGGGAGTAAAATTGATCCACGGTACACTATGTTCGCTGGGTTTTTACTGCAAGGAATTTCCGGATGGTATATGGCACAATTCAGTATTAATTTAACTATGTTCGATGTTTTGTGGACATCTTGGCTCCAGGGACTAGGGGTTGGTATGATTTGGGTTCCTCTAACCATTGTGACCTTCAGTCAACTAGATGAGACTGAAACAGCTGAAGGGGCCTCTATTTTTCATTTAATTAGAAATTTTGGAAGTAGTGTTTTTATATCAATCACTATCGCCATCATGATAAGGACGGGTAACATGAATTATTCAACTTTATCACAAAATGTTAATCCACTGAATGAGGCCTTTATTTTTCAAGATTCGCTTTTTGCAACCTGGTCAGTAAGCGGAGTACAAAGGCTAGCAAGCCTCAGCGACGAAATCACCAGACAGGCAATGATGATTGGCTATCTAAATGCATTTTATGCATTTTGCATGACCGCGTTCGCGATATGTCCATTTTTATTTTTGGCTAAAGTTCGAAAAGAGTAATGATGATTAACTGTGGATTCAGACTGTTTTTTCTTGCAACAGTTTGGTTGCCTTTTTAAACGCATTCAGTGTGGCTGTACTAACATGATGCTCAATGCCCTCCGCGTCAGCCTCTGCTGTTTCTGGTGGCACCCCAATAGCATGCAGAAATTCCAATACAATTTTGTGGCGAGCTCGAGACCATTCAGCCAACTCTTTTCCTTTTTGCGTTAAAAAAATAGCCCTGTAAGGCTTAGAATCTACATAGCCGTCTTTCTGTAGCCTCTGGATGGTCGCGTTAACAGTTGGCTTACTTACCCCCAAGTTAGAGGCCAGGTCTACTGCACGTGCTTCACCTGTCGTCTCAATTAAATCAGATATTAACTCTATATAATCCTCAGCTATTTCTAGACTATGGTCTAAGCGTATCCGTTTGAAAAGAGCGGCGCGACGGCCGGTATCTCTCATATCTATCACTGGCTGGGTTTGTAATTTATCAACATTATCGTTGTTATTCATGTCGTTTATACCCCGCAACCCTAAATGGCCTCTATGAGTACTGCTTGTGATGACAAGTTTACACTATCAGTCGAAGATCAAAAGCCCCATAAAATACCTAAGTAGGTTTATTTTTCCAGTGCACTCAATACCGCATCAAAAACCAAAAGTATTGATTGATGTCTATTTTTCAGATCCTTAGCTGACTCAAATAAACCTAATTCAGACCACTCGCCCCTTGGAACTGGACCATTGTTTTGCAACATATTAAGCAACTCTTGTCGAATTTCATATATTTCTTTATACGACTTTCCAACAAGTTTGGAAGACGCAATAACAGATGATGCACTCCCTAATGCACATGCATTTACATTCTGACCAACAGCAGATATCACCTCACCACTCAATAAAAGATCGACAGTCACTGAACTTCCACAAGCTTTCGAAACAGCTGTAGCCGTAGTATCCCAGAGCTCAAGACGCTCAAGCTTAACCGCCTGACCCGCCAAATCTATCAGTTTGTCTTGATATAAACTGGAAATTGGTGTTTTCATAAAAGGTTAATACCTATGAGGCTTTATTGAGACCGAGTTCTGCTCTTTGCATTATTGACTGTAACATTGCCCCGAGACCATTTTTTCTGGTTGGACTCAAGTGTTCCTCCAGACCTATATCAGCAATAAAGCTAGGCTTTACGCTTAGTATTTCTGAGGGGGTTCTATTCGAATAAATTCTCAATAAAATTGCTATAAGTCCCGAGACGATAGCCGCATCACTCGATGCACGAAAAATCAATCGGTTCTCGACAGCTTCTCCTACGAACCAGACCTGACTTTGGCAGCCTTTTAATTTAAACTCATCGCGTAAGTACTCTTCTGGCATTTTTGGAAGCTTTCTTCCAATATCTATCAAATATTGATATCTATCCATCCAATCTTCGAAAAAACCAAACTCTTCAATGATGTTTTCTTGTTCTTCTGAAATGGTAGTTTTAGGGATCGATAGTTCATCGCCCACTATTAGTTCTCCTCATAATCACCGTTCAAATCGATACAATAAATTGGTATTTAAATTATCTTTGTCAATAATTAAAACGCCGCGCCACGCGCCTCTACTGGCCAGATCGCCTCCACCATTCCGTTGCGAATTCCAATATACCAATCGTGTAAGTTGACTGTTGGATCACAATGCCCAGGTATTAATCTTATTTTCTGTCCTATTTTTAGATCAATTGCATCTCTACCAAGCGCCAAAGAGCCGTGTTCATCTGAAGCACTGACATATTTTACATCTTTTAAATCAGCAACAAGAGGCAAACCCGATTCTATCGAGGTTGCTTTATGTCCGGCATCCACAACAGCCCTGTCTTTTGTTGGGTGGCTCATAATAGTAGACCAAATAAAAAGACTACTCCTAAAAGTGTTTATAAATTCCCCAGTTTCATTCAAGTTCAACCCATAGTCTGCATCCATGAAACAATATGAACCTGCCTGCAGTTCGTTCCAAATTCCCGATTCTGCTTCAAATTGAAAAGTTCCTGTTCCAGCTCCTGTGACAAGCCTACATTCAAGGCCTGATTCGGATAATAAATGTATTGTTTCCTGAACCAGTTTTCCCGCCTTTTCTATTGCTATCTTTCTTTCGCCAAAACCTCGAATGTGCTGAGCTCTTCCCTGATAAGCTTGCAAGCCTCCAAAGGTTAAATTAGAATTCTTGGCAATAATCTGAGCTAATTCTACTGCAGCTTTTCCTGGCACAACACCGCATCGACCAGCTCCAATATCTATTTCAACAAGCACATCTATTTTTGCATTAAATCGCTTAGCCGCTGCATTGATTTGATTAATGTTATCCTGATCATCAACGCATACGCTAATCTTTGCGTTGCGAGCTAAACCTGCTAGCCGATCGAGCTTTCTTCGTCCAACAATTTGGTTTGATACTAAAACATCACTGACCCCTCCAGCCACTAATATTTCTGCCTCCGCTACTTTCTGACAGCACTGTCCTACGGCTCCAGCGGCGATTTGCTTTTGAGCTACCACTGGAGATTTATGTGTTTTGGCATGCGGTCTATGATTAATGCCAAATTTTTTTGCGAAATCAGCCATTAATTGAATATTAAATTCAAATGCATCTAAATCCAAAAGCAGTGCTGGAGTGTCGACGTCCTCTAGAGCCATACCTATTTCTGCAGGTCTATATTTATTCAATTTTATCCCCCTATTAATTCGCGTTAAGAGCAGCAACAACTTTTGATGCGGCCAATCCAGGCGTTATTTGATCCTCCATTACTTGGGCCTCTAAAGCACGAGCTATGTTTTGTAATGACTTATTTTTTTCAATCTCAAGAAGAAGTCTATCCTGTATCATAGACCACATCCAGCGAACTCGCTGCTGCTTGCGTTTTTCGTCAAATTCCCCCGATGTTTTGAGCAACTCTCTATGGTGTTCGATATCTTTCCAAATATCAGCCAGTCCATCACCACTAATAGCGCTACAGGTGTGAGCCGGGGGCATCCAAGTAGGACTTACAGGTTTTAATATATGTAATGCCCTTCTATACTCTGATGCCGCTCTCTCCGCCGCGTTTTTTGTGCTTCCATCAGCTTTATTGACCACGATCATATCAGCTATCTCTAGCAAACCTTTTTTAATACCTTGTAGCTCATCGCCCGCTCCCGGAAGCATTAATGCGAGGAAAAAATCGACCATTTCAGCAACAGTAGTCTCTGATTGCCCCACGCCCACTGTTTCAACTAAAATAATATCATAGCCAGCGGCTTCACATAAAATCATACTTTCTCTTGTTGCTCTTGCCACTCCCCCTAATGTTCCAGAGGTCGGGGATGGCCTGATGAATGCTGATGGATCACGAGCAAGTTCCTGCATTCTTGTCTTATCGCCAAGAATAGAACCACCCGTCCTAGAACTCGTAGGGTCAACCGCCAGCACAGCAACACGGGCTCCTGTCGACGTTAACTGCTTACCAAGTGTCTCAATGAAAGTACTTTTCCCAACACCTGGCACACCTGTTATGCCAACCCGACGAGCCCTACCCGCGTGCGATAAAAGCTTAGTTAAAACCGAATCCGCTAAAACACGATGATCAACATGAATACTCTCTACAAGCGTTATTGCGCGTGCCAGGATAGAACGGTCCTGACTAATAACCCCTTCCACATAATCAGTCTCCGTCAGGTGTTTACTAGCGGCCATTATTTAGAGTGATCCTTACCTCTTCGATTATTCATCTGAAGGGAACTATTGCGATCCATTGGAGTGTCCTAATTGAATACTCAATTTCATTATTAGATCATCAGCCGCCTCTGATATAATTGTACCAGGAGGAAAGATTGCTGTTGCACCAGCTTTGTATAAAGCTTCAAAATCCTGAGCAGGTATAACCCCTCCCACAACAATCATAATATCTCCACGCCCCAGAGCTATCAGAGCTTGTTTCAGTTCAGGAACAAGCGTTAAATGGCCAGCTGCTAACGAACTGGCACCAATGATGTGAACATCGTTCTCTACTGCCTGCTTGGCCACTTCCTCGGGAGTTTGAAATAATGGTCCTATATCGACGTCAAAACCAAGGTCGGCAAAAGCACTGGCTATTACTTTTTGCCCTCTATCGTGACCATCCTGCCCCATTTTTGCTATAAGAATTCTTGGTCTACGCCCCTCGGAAACTTGGAAGCCTTTCACACTTTTTAATACGCCCTCAACAGTTTCATTTTCCATGCCAACCTCGTTACTATAAATACCCGATACGGTTTTTACTTCTGCCACATGCCTGCCATATACTTTTTCAAGCGCATAGGATATTTCTCCCACTGTTGCTTTTGCCCTTGCGGCTTCAATAGCCAGTGCTAATAAATTCTCCTCCCCAGTTTTGGCTGCACTTGTCAGAGTGTTGAGTCGCAGGGTCACCTCTTTTTCGTTTCGTTCTAAGCGCAATCGATCGAGCTTCTCCAACTGTTGCTTGCGCACTGCAGCATTATCAACCTTTAAAACCTCTACGGTTTCTTCTTCTTCTAATTTATGGCGATTTATACCAACGATAACTTGCCTCCCCGAATCTATACGGGCCTGAGTGCGGGCAGCAGCTTCTTCTATTCGCATTTTGGGAATGCCAGCTTCAATAGCTTTTGCCATGCCGCCAAGGCTCTCAATCTCCTCAATATGCTCCAAGGCTTTCTTGGCGAGATCGTGCGTAAGTTTTTCCACATAATAGCTGCCGCCCCAAGGATCTATTACGTTGCATGTTCCTGTCTCCTGCTGAATGAAAAGCTGCGTATTACGCGCTATCCGTGCGCTAAAATCAGTTGGCAAAGCTAACGCCTCATCCAAGGCGTTGGTATGCAGTGACTGAGTATGACCATGTGTAGCCGCAAGAGCCTCAACACAGGTGCGCGTTACATTGTTGAAAACATCCTGGGCAGTGAGACTCCAACCACTGGTTTGACAATGTGTTCTCAGTGATAGCGATCTCGGGTCTTTTGGGGAATGACGAGCCATCATTTTCGCCCATAGGAGTCGAGCTGCTCGCATCTTTGCCACTTCCATAAAAAAATTCATCCCAACCGCCCAGAAAAATGAAAGACGTGGCGCAAAATCATCAATTTGCATACCGGATTCGAGCCCAGCTCGCACATACTCAATGCCATCTGCTATAGTGTAAGCAAGTTCTAGATCTGCTGTCGCACCGGCTTCCTGCATATGATATCCCGATATACTAATAGAGTTAAATCGAGGCATATGTTTTGATGTGTAAGAAAATATATCTGAAATTATACGCATGGATGGACTTGGGGGGTAAATGTAGGTGTTCCTCACCATAAACTCTTTTAAAATATCATTTTGAATTGTGCCTGAGAGTTTTTCCTGACTAACTCCTTGTTCTTCTGCCGCCACTACAAATAAAGCAAGGATTGGAAGCACTGCTCCATTCATTGTCATAGAAACACTCATCTGATCTAAGGGTATACCATCAAATAATTGTCGCATATCTAGTATTGAGTCTATAGCAACACCAGCCATCCCCACGTCACCACTCACTCTTGGATGATCAGAATCGTAGCCACGATGCGTTGCTAAATCAAAAGCGACAGATAATCCTTTCTGTCCTGCGGCAAGGTTGCGTCTATAGAACGCATTTGATTCCTCAGCTGTTGAAAATCCTGCATATTGCCTGATAGTCCAAGGTTTAGTTACATACATGGACGGGTACGGTCCACGGGTAAAAGGTGCGAATCCGGGCCAACCCTCGAGAAAGTCCAATTCCTCTGTATCATCCTCAGAATATAGACGTTTGACGTCTATACCCTCTGGTGTTCGCCAATCTTTGAAAAATGTATCTACCTCTTTGAACATTTCGACGTCAGTTTTGGTTTCGGTAAAACCTATTGTTGTAAAATCGGGGATCTTACTCATTTCTCAGCCCATTCCTATTCTTTGAGCAATTTTTGATAATGTTTCCAGCATATTATCTTTAGTGTGAATATACAGATCCACACCTAGGTCTCTTAAAATTTTTTCTTTTGCGCCTGGATTACTCGCCAAAACTATCATTCCTGCTCCACAAGACTTCAAAGCTTTAACCGTAGCCTCCAAAGATTCTGAATACACTTTATCAGAGGAACAGATCACGGTTAAATCACCGTTCAATTCGTCAATAGCTTCCTTAAGTTTTAAAGGGTCTGTGTTAAGCTCACGACTCTCAATCCCCCCTGCGGCCAGGTAGTTCTTTGAAAAGTTAACACGCGGTGTGTAGTCTGATTGCGTCCCCAAACAAATTATCAACGCCAATGGCCGAGACCCTTTTAATTCAAGCCATCTATCACTTTGGTCTCTAAGCCTTTCATATGCTTCTCCCAATCTATGTTTCTTGAGAGGGTCGCATACAGTCTTTGTCTTGCTAAAGACCTCAGACAATTTTTGCGGGGTGCCACCTTCACTCGCAGTTTTAATTAACGACACGAAATCATGCCCCAATAGGCTGACGTCGTTTGCAACAACGGCATTCAATTTACAATCAATTTTTGGCTTTTCCACATTGCTCGGTGCATCCACGACTTCATCTAAATTCGGAAAACTAGACACACCGGTCAGAGGTTCATTTCTATTATCTAAATTTATCTTGCGGCTCTTCCAAGATTTCTCTGCTATCTCCTGAATGCGTCCAGATAATAATTCTTGCAATATCCCCCCTTTGGTCTCCAATCCCTGGAAAGTCTGCCAGCTTCTCTCAGCTAGCTCTTTCGTTAAGTACTCCACATAATGCGATCCTCCACCAGGATCAACCACTCGACCCAGAGAGGACTCGTTGAGTAAAATATTTTGAGTATTGCGGGTGATCCGTCTTGCTGCTTTACTCTCGACGCCTAACAAGTTTGTATGAGGGAAAAGTGTTACACTATTTGCTCCACCAAGACCCGCAGCAAAACATGCGCTCGTCGAACGCAACATATTTACCGCTACCTCCCGCTTGCTTAAGGTTCGGGACGCTGTCATGGCGTTCAGGACCATCGATCCTATATTATCTTCGACACCACAAACCTCTGAAATTCTTGACCACAAAAGCCGTGCGGCTCGCAATTTTGCAATTCCCTGGAATACATCCATACCAACTGAAATTGTAAAGCTAATTTGCTTAAAAGCCTCATTGACACTCAAGCCATTGGATACCATCACACGTAAATAATTAACAGCTGTCGACATCGCAATAGCTAAGTCTTCTGTCTCAGTTACCCCTGCTCCATGATATGCTGTTGTATCAACATTAAAAGCACTTATCCCTGGCATATTTTGGATATTCCACGCCGCCAATTCTGATATTTTTTTTAAGTGCTCGTCTACATTACCTTGTAAAAAACCTAAACTGGCGAGCATCCCAATTGGATCTCCACCGAAGCTACCTGAAACTTTGTTTAAATCTATTTCTCGTTTTTGCATTAATGCAGCAAACATACTGGCTACAACAATGGCAGACATATCTGGAATAAATGTTACCTTATTGGTTTCGCAATCAATCCCATCAAGTAATTTTTCAAGGTCAGTTATGGAGCTAATAATTGCAGCAGAATTGTCTGAACTATTTGTGTCATGAGTTACCTTCAGTAAAAGAGAATTTACTCCGCCCGCGATATCAGTTTTGATATCTTCATTAACTGCACTGGGGTCTGATTGAAAATAGGTTTGCCGCACTTCCCATCCATTATTTTCTGGATTTTTGTTTAACTCATTACGAACCTTCGACATGATATTCTTATAACTATTACCTCCCCCAAGTTCTTCTATATCTCCTTTAGTATAGATAGGGTTTATTGGAAAACCCTCGTATGTTAAAGCGCTGGATATATCCTCAATGGTGCGTCCCTTAAGGCCCTTCTCCACCAACTCAATCCATTCTGTTTTTGTAACTGTATCGAAACCCTCAGCCAGTGCCAAAGTGGTTTTTTCAGTAGATTCGCTCATTACGATTTATATTCCAGCGGCAATTAAGAAAACACAAAATCGGATCCTGATAGGAAGTTAAACTATCTCTCATGAAAATAGAATCAATTCTAAACAGTAGAATTGTTTTATACTTAACATGCTAAAATAATTCTACTGTTTAGTCACTCCAGAGAACGATGACATCCTATGCTTTACAAAGGTGTTATTCTGCAGGTTCCAAGCTGTCTGAAGATGGCTTCCCGCCTGGCATGAACGTAACGGTTACCGTTATAATAAATGCCGCTATAGCTGCAAGATTAAACATTGTAGAAAAGCCGCCTGCGCCTTCATATAACCAGGCTATTGAGGGCACGGCTGCCGCGGAAACCGTAAAAGACAAAACATATTTTATTGAATAAACACGGCCTCTCCATGCATCAGGCGTATAACGAGCAATCAATGTATCATTGATAGGTATTTGTCCAAAAACCATCACCATCACTAGGACCGCTATTGCCACCATCAACCAGCCGTCTGCCATTATTGCTAGATATAGAGTTATCGCTTGACCTGCAACGAGAGCCAAGAAAATAGGCTTGATACTATACTTATCAATCGCGCGTCCAACGAGCACCTGAGTAAAAGCTGCAGATGCATAAACAAGTGATGCAATAGCCCCAACTTCAGTAGCTCCCATCGCAAAAACAGCAAGACGATCATCTAAAACCTTAGGTAAAGAGACAGTCATTGAATTGAAAATAAATCCTCCAATCGTTGTGGTAATCGCAACAATAAGCAGTACGCGCTGCCAATTCAGAGCTGGTGCATTTGATTTCTTTTTATTGGCGCTCGTATCGGCAACCATCTTACGGATATTTTGTATCCACCCACAGCCAACGAGAATAGATGACACGCCAGCTAGCAGAAATGCTTCCCTCCAGCCTGCGAAGTCAGCAAAAACACCAACCAAAAGAGCTGACGCGGCTACACCCATATTTCCCCATACACCATTAACACCTAATCTCCTGCCGATATCACCTCCACCCTGGCTAACCATCGCTAAGCCCACCGGGTGGTAGATAGCAGCAAACATCCCAACTAAAATTAAAGATCCGAAGATTTGCCATGTTTCAGTAGAAAAACTGGTAAAGATCATAGCGACGCCAATACCTAAGAAGAAAACAGTCATCATGAATTCCCTGCTTAGACGATCCGCTAACCATCCCATTGGTAGAGAAAAAACTCCAAATGCTATGAAACTACCAGTCGCCAAACTCAAAACTTCGCCATAACTGGCGGAAAGGTCTGTTGCTGCCAGAGCTGCCACCGCCGGAAACATTAACATAAACAAATGATCTATACTGTGACCAAGGTTCAGAAATAAAAATCTAGAAGAAGGCACCACAACATCTCCATCTAATTGAGGAAATTTTTATCTAGTGATTGTCTAGGCTAGCGCATTAAGCACTTAAACAACAGTTTTAAGTTGTGATGAATACAAAAAAACCCAAGCTTCAGGTTATAGCGTCCAATTCGGAAGAACTAGCCCCGGATTTCAGCGTTAATATAGCACTACTCAATTACAGGAGCACGCATTGTTGAGATCACATTTTTTGGTTGCCCAACTATCGCAAAGGTCAATGCATTAGCTTCAAAAAGTCGCTTAGCTACGCGTTTTAATTCCCTTAACGTTACACTATTAATCAGTTCTGATCTGCTTTTTAGGTAGTCAACGCCCAGATCGAAACGTTGCACTGCATTTAATACCCCGGCGATCGATTTTGAATTAGTAAATCGTAATGCAAAAGAGCCATTGATGTAATCTTTCGCATTTCTCATTTCTTCCAATGTGGGCCCATCGTCACCAAATTTCTGCCATATATCTTTTATTAACCTTATTGATTCCGCCACTCGGTTGTTAACCGTCGAAACACTACCCACAATGATTCCAGCTTTTTCCAAAGGGAGAGGATAAGCCGAGACTCCGTAGGTAAGCCCACGTTTCTCTCGAATTTCTTCTGTTAATCGTGAACCAAACCCACCAGAAAGGATTTCAAATAGAATACTAGCTGCATACCAGTCAGGGTCTCCACGTTTTATTCCATTACTACCGAAAATCACCACTGATTGGGGAATTTCTCGCTCAATAATTACAGTTTGACCTTGATTTTTAATAACACCGTCCCTGATTTTTTCGCCCAAAAAGGATTCTGGAAGATCAGAAAAAACGTCATCCAGCACATTGCTTAGTTCTTCGGGTGTTATGTCACCGACGACACTGATAGTTATATTATCTTTCGTAAAAGTGCGCTTTACAAACTGCCTCATATCTTCTCGAGTAATATTTTTAATTGAGGAGGCAGAACCCTTTTTAGATCGCCCGTATGCGTGATTTGGAAAAGCGAGTTGCCACCATAATCTTCCAGCAATTTTATTTGGATTTTCTTTAGAAGCTCGCAAGCTCGCCAAAATTTGGCTTTTAACGCGAGTTATGGGATCCTCATCGAATCTTGGAACCGTGAGGGCTAACGCCAATGACTTGAAGGCTTCCTCTTTTGTTTCTGTCAGAGTTGTAAGTGTTCCCGAAAAAGTATCCATGCGGGTACTAAAAGATAGCGAAATTGAGTTTTTTTCCAAAAAAGTCTGGAAGGACTTTGAGTCCATATCCCCAGCACCTTCATCAAGTAAACCCGACACCAAATATGCAAGACCACCTTTATTTTTGGGGTCGGCACTTGATCCCCCCTTCATCACAAATTGCATCGTAATGAGGGGGTTTTTATGATCCTCGACTAACCACGCATTAATACCTGTAGTGCTTGTCACCTTCTTTATCTCAAAGGCACTTGCCCGAGGGACAAATATGAAACACAAGCACATTATAACGTTTAAGGCCACTATCTCTTTTGATTTAAGTATCATAAGTTTTTAGATTTCATTTGAGTAACACTGGTCGGAAGTAAAGTGGCCGTTACAGAGCTAGTTATCCTGAAAACCCACTCTGCAGCGGCAATAACGTCATCTTTGCTCACTTTCGCAATCTTATCGGGCCAATCCTCTATATCATGAACGCTCCGGCCAGAAGCTAAAGCACTACCTATTATTCGTGCGGGAGCTGTTACACTGTCTTTAGCGAATATAGCTGTACGCTGCAGCCTAGTTTTAGCAGCACGAACTTCCCCTTTAGTAACACCATCTTTCAAAACCCGGCGTATTTCGCGGTCTATGCCTTTCTCTAAACGTTCCATACTCACGCCTTCTTGAGGACTTGCGTAAAAACCAAAAACTGATGGCCCAATACTTTCAGCCCGATACCAGGACCCAGCAGCTACCGCTAATGATTTATCAACAACTAAAGATTGATAAAGACGCGAGGTTGTTCCCCCTCCAATAATCTCGTTCAAGACTTGCAAAGCGAAGGCATGTTTAGTCTCACCATATCGGTAACTTGGTGCACTGTATCTACGGCTCCAACTAGCTTGACCAACCTGTTTACTTTCCATCGTCAAACGTCGGGCTGCAATTTGGGGTGGCTCTTCAACTCTATTACGCGAGATTAGATTTTTCGCTGGGATGGCACCATAATATTTGGTGGCCAATCGTCTCACTTCGCCGGGGTCGACAGCTCCTGCTACTATTAAAATGGCATTATTGGGAGAATACCATCGCTCGTAAAACTTTAGTGCCATCTCTTTGGTTAAAGCGCGTATCTCATCGGCCCACCCTATAATCGGGATCCTGTAAGGGTAATTTAAATACATAGCAGCGGCGATCTGCTCTCGGAACAATGCTGCATCGCTATTATCTGTTCTTGTTCTTCGCTCCTCTAATACAACATCACGCTCGGCTATTACGTCGTTTTCTTCTAACTGCAAGTTCTGCATTCTGTCAGCTTCAATATCCATGACTAGCTCAAGCTTGTCTGGCGCCACCGTCTGATAAAAAGCAGTATAATCAAAACTGGTGAAAGCATTCTCATTTCCACCATTTTTTGAAATAATCTTCGATGCTTCGCCCGGCTTAAATCGTTTTGTTCCCTTGAACATAAGGTGTTCTAAAAAGTGTGCTATTCCGGATTGGCCGACTGGCTCATCTGCAGACCCAACCTTATACCATACCATATGCGTTACAACTGGGGCACGATGATCCTCCACCACCACCACTTTCAAACCGTTTTTTAAATTAAACGATTCAGGAGAAAAAACCTCTCCCATTGCAGATTTTATACAGATGGGCAGAAGGAAAACAATAACTAGGGACAGACCCTTTATTAGCGTCGAGTTTTTCTTTAAATTAAACAAAATACCCCCAATCTATAACTTATTAAATGGGAGTTTAAATGGTCTATGGCAATCCCCGGTTTCTCATTTTTAAAAAAGTTTATCCAGTAGCCCGCTTTTTTTTCTATTTATAATTGGGGTTTTACCCTCAGTGACAGGTTTCCCCTGTTCAACATTATTTTTGAGTCGTTTAGCTTCTGCAGCAGCATCCACTAAAACACCATCTTCTGACGGTTTTTTCCACGACAACAGTTTATCTAAAAAAAGCTTGTCTTCAAAAACCATACTCTTCGTTTCAGCATTGATGATTTCTCTTATCTTAGGATTTGCTTTATTGGTCCCAAGCAAACCTCTGATGCTCGATGAGTTAGATTTACTGTCTTTTCCTCGCTCCGAATTGCTCTTCTTAAATATTAGATCCCTCCCCATATTTCTAGAGGATGGCTCTTGAGGTCTCTCCATTCCTTTATTAGGGACACGCAAACTGAAATTAGGCGGCACACTTAGAGGAGCTCTCGCAAGAATAGCAAATTCATCTGGCGATTTTTTATTCTGACCAAGAGCATCGCGAACGTTACTGCACCCGCTAAGAAGCGATCCCGTCATGAGCACAACCAAAATACCGATGGTCATTCTAGCATTGAATAATAAATGATGAGCCACTTTATTTCTCCAACTATTCGAACTTTTCTATACTTTAGCACTTTTCTTTAAAAAACTATCCAGTAAAAAAAGTGCAACACCAATTGTAATGGCAGAGTCAGCAATATTAAATGCTGGCCAGTGAAAATCAAAAAAATGAATATCTACAAAATCAATGACCGCGCCAAACCTAATACGGTCGATTATATTTCCAACTGCCCCACCGAGGATTAAACTTAAGGCCAATTTAATATACACCGAGACCGCCACAAACAACCACGCCAATAGAACAAGTGAAATGATAATCGTTAGACCAGAAATTATTCCCGGCATCCAATCAGAATAGTCAGCCAACATTCCGAAACTTATTCCGGTGTTCCATACTGGGACCAAGTTAAACCAGGGGAATACCTCTATAACTCGGGGTGGTGAGAAAAAGCTTTCTAGTGCCCACATCTTAGTCGCTTGATCAAATGCTACTACAAACAATGCAATTGCAAGTCCAAAGAATGTGCCCCCTCTAGATATCAAAGTCACAGTAATCAGGAGCCATTATGCTTAAGAGCTTCTGTACACCGGTCACAGACTGGTTCGTTATTTACTCCTACCTCTGGCAGTATTTTCCAACACCGTTCGCATTTAGTACCATCAGCTGAATCTTGGACAACGCCAACACCAGCTACCTCTTCCAACATGAATGCATTTTCTGGGGGCTCTGATTCCATAAGAGTGACGCCTGATGTTATGAAAATATCAGCAGCATCTAATCCCTGCAGGGCAGCCATAGCATCAGACGTTAAATAAACGGTTGGCTTTGCCTGAAGAGACGACCCGATCCTTTTTTCAGCCCTTTCTATTTCCAAGGCGCCAGTAACTACTTTCCTCACATCCCGAATCAAATCCCATTTCTGGGCCAATTTTTTATTGTTCCAATCTTTTGGAATTTCGATAAACGTTCTCAGGTGCACTGAATCTTCCGAATTCTTAACCCGCGCCTGCCATGCTTCTTCAGCGGTGAAACA
>QBVV01000023.1 GCA_003284265.1 SAR116 cluster bacterium AG-313-A07 | reverse complement strand
CCCTCCACCCAAAACTCTATCAAATTCTTCAATTTCCGTCATGTTTCGAGGAGACCAGTCTAATGGTCCAGACAAGGGCATCAATTCTATTGCGCCCTTAATATTTTTATTTTTTAAGCTGTTACCGGGAAGAGTGGGAAGGACTTGTTCTTCTATAACGGAATTCCAGGCGCCACATGCGTCGCACTGTCCGCTCCATTTAGCATGAGCTGTACCACAGTCTTGGCACACATATCGACGAGTTGGCTTCGCCATTTTGAGAGGTTTCTCCCTTATTGTTTAAAGTGAATTTGTGAAAGAAAAAGGCCCATCTAAATAACCGTTAGCAAATTGTTTAACTAACTCACTATCTGTTTTGAACAGTTTATCTGGTTTTCCCGACCATATAAGTGTCCCATTGTATAACATCGCAATTTTATCTCCAAGGCGCATCGCGCTCGACATGTCGTGTGTAATAGTAACTGCTGTTAATGATTCACTTCGAATGCATTGTAATATGAGTTCGTCTATTTTTTTACTCATAAGCGGGTCTAGACCTGTAGTTGGTTCGTCAAATAGTATAATCTGCGGATCAATAGCTAAAGTGCGCGCTAGGGCGATAACTTTTCGTATGCCCGTCGATACATCACTTGGATACAAGTTTCCCATTCTTCGACTTATGCCCACTAGGGATAATTTTTCGAGCGCTAGATCTCTAGCTGCCTTGTGATTCATTTTGAGCGCATGTTTAGCTCCAAAGGCCACATTCTCTAAAATATTCATAGAATCAAACAATGCTGCATTTTGAAACATAAAACCAAAGCCTCTTTGCTGCATTGCATCAATAGGGTTTCGAGGAGAGTTCAAAACTTTCCCATTAACCTCAATTTGACCTTGATCTAATGTATATAATCCGGATATGCATTTTATGAGTACCGATTTTCCGCTCCCAGACCCGCCAATTATGACAAGGGATGAACCTTTTGAGAGTTGAAAGCTGACATTGTGCAGAATCATTTTATTACCAAATGATTTTTTGAGTTCGGTTACCCTAAGACGCGGGGTTTCTTCAGAATCAGACAAAGAATAGCTCAGTTAATATATAATTAGTAATTAGAATGAGTATTGAACTCGACACGACTGCATTGGTAGTTGCAGTACCCACCCCCTGAGCCCCACGGCCAGAGTGGTAACCATGATAACATCCCATCAAGGCTATTAAAAATCCAAATACAGCTGCTTTGACTAGTCCAGAGATTATATCGATAGGTTGAAGATATATTGTAGTTTGGTCTAAATAAGTAGTAGCGTTAAAGCCAAGTTTGTGGACGCCAACTAGGTATCCGCCATAAATACCAATCAAATCGCCCACTAATACCAAAGCGGGTAGGCATAAAATACTTGCAACAATTCTAGGGGCGATTAAATATTTGAATGGGTCGGTCGCTAGTGTTTTGAGCGCGTCTATTTGTTCGGTTACTCGCATCGTACTTATTTCGGCTGCGATCGACGCGCCTATCCTGCCTGATACCATTAACCCTGCTAAAACTGGACCTAATTCCCTAGTCAAGGAAAGAGCCACTACTGTGGCAACAGCGCCTTCTGCCGAAAATCGAGTGAACCCCGTATGACTTTGCAATGCTAAAACCATACCAGAAAAAAGAGTAGTTAGGCCCACAACCGGCAGTGAATAATATCCAATTTCCACAATTTGTTTCAGAAAGATTTTTAAATAATATGGTGGAAGTACACAGCTTGATACAGCTTTATACGTAAAGATTGAAATACGCCCAACAACCTGAAGTAAATTGATGGTGCTTCGTCCTACTATTCCAAACAAGTTCATAAATCTATCGACCTTACTACCGTTTATTTAGAAATATTATCTGTGTTGCGGTAAATTCGATGGTGTCTCGTTCCCAGGCGAGTTAGAAGCTCGTGTGGTACCGTATTAGCAACAGTAGCCAAATCGTCCAAGGTAAATTTATCACTAATAATTTCTATGAAATCACCTGTTTTTATCTTTTCACTCGCGATTTTAGTTATATCTATTGTTATGTAATCCATCGAAACTCGCCCAATAACGGGAAGCCTAACACCATTGAAAAATGTCCATGAATGATTGGATAAAGAACGCAGATATCCGTCTGCGTATCCAAGCCCTACAGTCGCTACTCTTGTTGCTTTTGAAGCTCGATACGAAGCACCATAGCCAATAGAAGCTCCACGACTTAAAGTTCTTATCTGTAAAATACGACTATATAATTTAATAACCTGTTTTAATGGGTTTGAATCTATGGAACTTGAGCCGCTCCCATATAGCGCTATTCCCGGTCGTACCATATCTAAGTGATACGATTTCCCAAGAAAAACTCCAGCCGAATTAGCGAGACTGGCTTTTACATGAGGGAATTTTTCTTTTGCATTTAAAAAAACGGATAGTTGTCTTTTGTTCATTATGTCAAGAGGTTGGTCACCGCAGGCCAAATGTGACATGATCCATCCAACGTGAAGTCCTTTTAATTCAGCAGGCTTCTTTGTTATATCATGCAATTCGCTAATAGTTAGGCCAAGTCTATTCATTCCTGTATCTATGTGAAGTATGCTTGGCGCAGAGATTTTTTTTTGTCTATTATATATGTACCATTTTTTAATTTGTTCTATATCGTTTAGAACAGGCGTTAAATTATTATCGTAGAAGATATCTTCTGATCCTTCCAGTAAGCCGCTTAATACTACTATCTTATTTTCATTCTTGCTAAAGCAAGCTCGCAACTCTATGCCCTCATCTATAGTAGCTACAAAAAAAGTCGAGCATCCTGCTTTATCTAGTGCTTTGGCTATTACAGATGCTCCCATTCCATAAGCATCTGCTTTTAGAACGGCGGCACATTCAGTATTTCCCACTTTGGTATTTATCAATTGATAATTATGAACAATCGAATCGATATTAATTTCTAAAAAGGAGTTAGAAATTTTATGATTGTCTGCTAACGGCATCATTACTGATGGCGATCTGGTAGTCGGTCTTCGGGGATAAAGTCAGAGAACCGAGTTGTCGCTCCATCAAAATGCATGGTAACAGTTCCGGTTGGTCCGTGACGTTGCTTTCCAATAATCACTTCTGCCTTTCCATGGGCCTTATTACGAAGGTCCATCCATTTATCATGTCGTTCATGATAGCGTTCGTTCCCTTCCTCGGGACGTTGAACAGGTTCGGCTTTGTCCAGATAATATTCTTCTCTGAATACAAACATAACTACATCCGCATCCTGTTCGATAGAGCCGGACTCTCTAAGGTCCGCAAGAACTGGCCTTTTATCTTCTCGTTGTTCAACAGCTCTCGAGAGTTGTGATAATGCTAGAACAGGAACATCCAGTTCTTTTGCTATAGCCTTAAGGCCTTGAGTAATCATCGACACTTCTTGAACTCTATTGTCGGCTTTATCATTAATAGAAGGTCTCATAAGTTGTAGGTAATCGACAATTATGAGAGAAAGGCCGTGTTGTCGCTTTAAGCGCCGTGCTCGAGTTCTAAGGGCTGAGACAGTTATAGCTGGAGTGTCATCGATAAAAAGAAGAGCTGATTCAATATCCTGGCTCGATTGCACTAACTTTTGGAAGTCATTACTGGATAGTTCTCCGCGGCGAATCTTCTCAGAGGAGATATTAGTGGTTTCTGATAAAATTCTTGTGGCTAATTGTTCGGCCGACATCTCTAGAGAAAAAAAAGCCACACAAGTTTTTTCGTCCGAGCCATCGGTATCATTATGTTTTGCAACATTAAAGGCGATGTTTGTAGCTAGAGCAGTTTTTCCCATCGCGGGCCGTCCGGCCAATATAAGTAAATCCGAGGGATGAAAGCCACCAAGTTGTCTGTCAAGATCTTGAAATCTACTAGCCACACCCGCCAATCCGCCGTCTCGTTTGTAAGCCGCTTCTGCCATGCGAATCGATTCAATTAAGGCAGTGTTAAAGCCTTGAAGGCCTCCCTCAATATTATCAGTTTCGGCAAGAGAGAATAGCTTTCCCTCCGCAATCTCGATTTGCTGAGCCGCGGGTAATTCTAATGTGTGCGAGTATGCTTCATTAACTACTTGTTCGCCAAGTTCAATTAACTCTCTTCGCAGGAAAGCATCTTTAATTGTGATGCCATAGTCATCGGCATTGATAACTGTAACCAATGATGCAGCTAAGGTTACCAGATACTGGGCTCCTCCTGCAGTCTTGAGTGCATCGTCTTGATCAAAAAGCGATTTAAGGGTGATTGGGTTAGCTAGTTGTCCGCGTTCTATAAGTCGTCTGCATGCTTCAAAAATTCGCCCATGCACAGGGTCTAGGAAGTGCTTTCCTGACAAAAAGTCACCCACTTTTTCAAAGGCCCGGTTATTAACAAGGATGGCTCCAAGTAGCCCTTGCTCAGCTTCAATGTTTCCGGGGACTTCTCTATATGTTTCAGCTATAGGCCCACCGACATCTAATGGAGTTACGTTTGAATTTTGATCATCAATTGTCATAAGTACAATATTAGCAGATTATGCAATAATCCACATGAAAAAAAAACTAACAAGTAATCAACACCACAAGTCAAAACAGTATCTTAAGCGTTGTGGATAGCGTTAATAACGGGGATAAAAAATAATAAAAATCATCACAGAATGTCGTTACTTTTTGTGTGTCCTTAACTCCCGCGGTTTAATTGGTGTTTTCGCGGGCAGGGGAAGGTTCTGAATCACTTTCTTCCGTGGTGATTACAGCTCGCCCAAGTTTTAATTGTTGTTTGGCTTCTTCGTCAGTTCTAGCAATGTTAGCAACAACCTCAACAGAAACTTCTGGGTGCAGTGTGACCCGAATGGGTTCCAATCCAAGTGTTTTTAGAGCTCTATCAAGAGTAATTTGTTCTTTGGCAATTTTAATACCCTTTTTTGAGACGGCTTCTGCTATGTCTCGGCTTGTAACGGATCCATATAGTTGGCCACTTTCTCCTGCGGCTCGAATTATTGTAACAGAAAGGCCGTCCAGTTTTGTTCCAACTTCAGATGCTTCCTTTTTATGAGTTATATTATCGGCCTCAAGTTGTGCTTTTTGTTTTTCAAAATGCTCTAGGTTTTGTTTTGTTTTTCGCAGCGCTTTATTTTTGGGAAGTAAAAAGTTTCTTGCAAATCCAGGTTTTACTTTTACAACATCTCCCATTTGCCCAAGTTTTTCTATTCTTTCCAGCAGTATTACTTCCATTATTTTGCTCCGTAGGTACTAATAGTTTTATCTAATAAAATAATTTCGTTTGCACTTATTTTTATCTCATAATTTAGCCGAACGACTCTCTATTTTTGCTTTAATTTTGATGAAGTGGTCAATCATCCCTATAAAAACTAACATCAGAGCGGCCCACCGACTTATTAATATTATTGTATATACTGAACATAAAATAGTTTTTTTGTAACCAGTTTTTTCGGTCGCTAGATGGATTACCCCAAGTCCTGACAGTAATATTGGAAAGGCTATTATCGCAGCTAAGTTTGTAGAATATAAACCAAGTTCTCCGTCTAGCACTGCCGCCATCAAACCACTGCTTATGAATGTTATTATCACCCAGTGTGGGAGTTCTATTTGGCTCAACTTGAACGCAACGGGAGAAGTTTGTGTGAATCGATTTAAAACATGTCGGGCTATCACCGTATTTATCAAAAATAGAGTCATCCAGAAAATGCCTATCAGCGCGGGCGCTGTATTTACTAATGTATTTTTTATCAACACAAGTTGTTTGCCAACCTCGGGGCTTATAGCGATATTTTTCTCTATCAGGGCGTTTTGGTACGTCAACATGATTGATTCTGCTGTTTTGGAAAGTACGGCTTGTGTGTTTTCGTTTTGTTGAAACAAAAAATATAAAAATAGCATTGTCAACAGAAGTGCTGGAGTAGCAGATATTAGAGCACAAAGACGACCGACGGAGGCGGATGATAGGTTCGCTGGGGCGCCAGGATATTTCGCGCGCCTCTGCATCTGAGTTGCGCTGTCGCAAAATAGTGTTACGGGTAGAACCACAAGAAAAAAGTAAATTACCGCTACCGTTGGTGTTGTTATGACGAATAATAGCAGGGCTGCTACTGCTCCTGCTACTCCTGCATAATAATTTTTCCCGCTTAAACCTAAAATCAATAATGGTAGTGGTGTAAGATATGCTAGGACTGTTATCGTTAGCGACCCTGAAGCAGCTATCATCAGTAATATGGCACTCAAAAGACCCGTTCCTACAGCTAAGAGTAGATTGTTTCTCATGATGCATCGCCTGCTATCTCTACCACCTATCTAAATAAAGATTACTAAGTCAATAGATATGGAAGTAAAGCAAGGAATCGAGCTCTTTTTATCGCCTTTGATAGCTCCCGTTGCTTTTTAGCCGAGACGGCTGTTATCCGACTAGGTACAATTTTTCCCCGCTCCGATATGAACCTCTGCAGTAGTTTTACGTCTTTATAGTCTATCTCTGGCGCTCCTTTACTAGCAAAAGGACACGATTTTTTTCGCCTTGTAAAAGGGCGGCGAACAGCGGGTCGGGATATTGAAAGTGTTGTCAATGTCGTAGCTCCTTATTCACTTATTTCATTCGGAACTAGGCTTTCAATTGGCCCGTTCCCCAGAGGCCGATCTAAGTCGCCGAAGTCGTCATTCGAATTACGATCTTCAAATTTATCGGATCTTTTGCCTTTTTCACCTCTATCGGATTTTGCATGCATCATCACAGATTGTCCTTCTGGGAACTGTTCTAATTTAATTGTGAGATGGCGCAAAATATCTTCATTCAACCCCATGTTTCGTTCTAGCTCTGCCATGGTGGCGGATGAGGCTTCTATATGGAACATTGTGTAATGTCCCTTCCGGTTTTTTCTGATTTTATAGGCTAGGTTCTTAAGTCCCCAATATTCCCGGTTTTTCACTTTTCCTGAGTTATTGGTAACAATTGCTGAAAGCTCGTCAGAGAGTTGATCAGTCTGTGCAGTAGTCAGCTCTTGACGCGCTATGTAAACGCATTCGTAACAAGTCATTTTGGCTCCTTATGGCTCATCGGAAACCGCCTGAGCGATTCCAAGCCGGGGCTACCGGCAAGGAGTTGAAGAATTAATCGGTTGTACCCTTGTCCGAACGATGAATGTTCATGATAAGGAAGCGGGAATATACAGGAAATTGAACCTTAAGCAAGGAAGTGTTGAGAAAATTTCTAATAAACTTACTTTTTGAGGAACTGGCGGTCTTGACAGATGCTGGATAGCTGAGTCTGCTAGTCTGAAAAATAGGCGGGTTATTGAAGGAAATAATATGGAATTTAAAAATACACATAGAGCTATGGTTTTCCCTGGACAGGGCTCGCAATATGTGGGGATGGGCAAAAAACTAGCTGAGCAGCATCCCGTGGCGAAGGAAGTCTTTCAGGAAGTCGATGACGCTCTTGGGACTCCACTTTTTAAACTCATGTGTGAAGGTCCTGAAGAAGAATTAATTCTTACTAAAAATGCACAACCAGCGCTTATGGCGAATAGTCTGGCTGTCATCAGAGTGATAGAGGCCGAAACGCGAAAAAAAATTAATGAGCTAGTCGATTATGTTGCAGGACATTCACTAGGTGAATATTCAGCTCTGGCTGCTGCAAACGCTATCTCATTGTGGGATGCCGCCAAATTACTGCGGTTAAGGGGAGAATCAATGCAGGCAGCTGTTCCGGTTGGAGACGGTGCAATGGCGGCTTTGTTAGGAGCAGATATGGGTGTAGTGACCAAGCTGGTTAATGAAGCGAGTAAGATAGGAATATGCGAAATTGCCAATGATAACGCGCCGGGGCAGATTGTGATCAGTGGTGAAGCAAAGGCAGTTAATGAAGCGATTAATATGTCTTCAGATTTTGGAGTTAGGAAAGCGATGTCTTTACCTGTGAGTGCACCTTTCCATTGCTCTATGATGAAACCAGCTGCGGAAGTTATGGCTGCTGCATTGGAAACAACTGTTATAAATAGTCCTGATATTCCATTGGTAGCGAATGTCTCTGCTTTGGTTGGGAGTGGAGATCCATCAGACATTCGAAACTCGCTGGTAGAACAGGTCACTAGCCTAGTCCGGTGGCGTGAAACAGTGCTATGGTTATCGAAACAAAACATATCATCTCTAGTAGAAATCGGTGCTGGAAAAATATTGTCGGGTATGAATAAAAGAATCGATAAAGAATTAATATCGTTATCTATCGCTGAGTGGAACGAAATAGATGAGTTTTTGAAAAAAATAGAGTCAGGAGAGTAAATATGTTCAATCTTGATGGAAAAACAGCTTTGATTACAGGAGCTACTGGTGGAATAGGCTCAGCTATTGCACGGGCGCTTCATTCTCAGGGAGCCGAAGTGATCTTATCCGGAACTAGGCAAGGCGCTCTGAATGAATTGGCTCATGAATTATCTGATCGCGCGCATTCTATTGCAGCAGACCTAAGTGATAAGAGTTCCATTGAGTCGTTAATCAAGCAAATAAGCGATATCTCGACTGACGGTGTCGATATTGTTATTAATAATGCTGGCATTGTCCGTGATAACTTACTTGTAAGGATGAAGGACGAAGAGTGGAACCAAGTTTTAGATGTAAACTTATTTGCTGGGTATAAAATTATTCAAGGACTCATGCGTGGTATGATGAAACGCCGTTGGGGGCGAATAATTGGCATATCCTCCGTTGTTGGTGCGACTGGAAACCCCGGACAGGCCAATTACGCAGCTGCCAAAGCCGGTATGATTGGGTTTTCAAAGGCATTGGCGCAGGAGGTGGCTACTCGAGGTATTACGGTTAATGTTATTGCTCCTGGAATGATCCAAACAACCATGACGGATGATTTGAACGAGGATCAATCGGCGAGGCTTTTATCCACGATACCGTTAGGCCGGCTTGGGAGCCCGGAGGAGATAGCAGCCTCCGTAATATATCTGGCATCTGATGAGGCAGCTTATGTGACAGGCGTAACCTTACACGTTAATGGGGGTATGGCGATGTATTAAGACTCGTTTGGGTACCCAAGTTATATTGAAGGAATAGTTTTTTATTAGGAAGCTGGCATATATGTAGTAAATGTGTTATCCCCCGAACAATTTTGGTGATTGACTGAAAATCAGGGGGTCGATTAGTATTCGATTTATCAATACTAGATCTGTTGAAAATCGGTCGGTCGTAATTAACAGTTTAAATCGAGGACATAGTGATGAGTGACGTTGCAGAGAAAGTTAAGGCTATTGTTGTTGAGCACTTAGGTGTAGAGGCCGATAAGGTAACAGATACAGCCAGTTTTATAGACGATTTAGGTGCGGATAGCCTAGATAACGTTGAATTGGTTATGGCCTTTGAGGAAGAGTTTGGTGTTGAAATTCCTGATGATGCAGCAGAAAAGATTGTTACCGTTAAAGATGCGATAACATTCATAGAAGGCGCATCGTAACTTTTAGTTAGGATAAAATTAATTATCGTTCTATTTGGAACAATTAATTTTAGGTGATGTGAGATGAGACGCGTTGTTGTTACCGGTATAGGTCTTGTAACTCCGCTCGGAGCAAATGCGAGTGTGACTTGGGACCGTCTCATTAATGGTGAGTCGGGAATAACCGACGTCACGCAATTTGATGTGAAAGATTTGCCTGCAAAGATCGCCGGTACTGTTCCGGAGGGTGCCACAGATCTCGGTCTGTTTTGTCCCGACGATTGGTTGGAACCAAAGGAACAACGGAAGATCGATAGATTCATCCTCTTGGGAATGGTTGCAGCGTCGCAGGCCGTCGAAAATTCTGGTTGGATAGCGAAAACCCCTGAAGATCAGAATAGGACGGGCGTGATAATTGGCTCTGGAATTGGTGGTCTGCAGCAAATTAATGATAATGCTATTAAATTAAATGAAGCTGGCCCAAGACGAATTTCCCCATTTTTTATTCCAGCGGCTTTAATAAATTTAGTTTCTGGTCAGGTATCTATTAAGTTTGGTTTTAAGGGGCCTAACCACGCTGTTGTTACAGCATGTTCAACTGGGGCCCACGCTATAGGAGATGCGGCTAGATTGATTATGCTGGATGATGCTGATGTAATGATAGCGGGGGGGGCTGAAGCTGCAGTGAACCGACTTGGGTTTGCCGGTTTTTCGGCCGCGAGAGCGTTATCCACTGGTTTCAATGATGAACCCGAATCTGCTTCGAGGCCGTGGGACGAGGATCGTGATGGGTTTGTGATGGGCGAAGGTGCCGGCATAGTGGTTATGGAGGAATATGAGCACGCTAAGAAAAGGGGCGCAAATATTTTTGCTGAGATCGTCGGATATGGATTGTCAGGTGATGCGCATCATATAACAGCTCCTGCTGATGACGGCGACGGCGCATTCAGATCGATGAAAAATGCTCTTAGACGAGCACAATTAAATCCATCCGATATCGATTACATCAATGCCCATGGCACTTCCACGCCATTAGGCGATATGATTGAGCTCGGAGCTGTAAGTCGTCTTTTTGGGCAGCACTTGGAGGATATAGCGATGTCCTCCACAAAATCATCAATTGGACATTTGTTAGGAGCAGCAGGCAGCGTTGAAGCCATTTTTTCTATTCTTGCTATGAATAATGGAATCGCTCCACCTACATTAAATTTGCACTCACCGTCTGATGGTTGCCAAAATATTAATCTTGTTCCTCATACAGCCCAAGAAAGAACTATAACGTCTGTGCTTTCCAATTCGTTTGGATTCGGTGGAACCAATGCATCCCTTGTATTTTCTAAGATCTAATTAACCCGGATATGTATTCTTTGGTCAGGGTTATAGTGCTCCTTGCCACATTATTCACTTTCGGCTTGTTTAGTCTGGGCTGCTACATGTATTTAGAATTTAATAGGCCTGCACAATTACAGTCGGATAAGGTTATAATTATACCAAAAGGGTCAGGGCTAAGTGAAATCGCCAGTCTTTTGAGAGATAATGAAGTCATAAAGAGCGAGTATCCATTTATTTTAGGGGCAAAAATATTGGGATTATCCGGTCGTCTGAAAGCTGGAGAATATGGGTTTTCTAAAGTAGTAAGGCCCGCGATGGTTCTGGAAACTCTCACAGCAGGGCGGACGTTGGTTAGACATATAACTATTCCCGAGGGACTAACATCTAAAGAAATAGTTAAATTATTAAAAGAAGAAACGGGGCTTATGGGCACTATAAATTCAATGCCACCAGAAGGTAGTTTACTACCCGAAACATATTACTATTCCTATGGTGATTCTCGACTGGAAATTGTAAATAGAATGAAAAGACAACTTTCATTAAAACTGAAAGAATTGTGGGGAAAACGTAAGCCAAATATACCGATTAAAACTAGTTATGAGGCAGTAATATTAGCTTCAATAATAGAAAAAGAAACGGCAATAAGGGAAGAACGTTTTCTAATAGCAAGCGTTTTTACTAACCGGCTGTATCGCAAAATGAGGTTGCAATCTGATCCTACTGTAATTTATGGAGTTCCGGATAAAGAACCTAACAAACCGATCACCCAAATAGATTTGAGGCGAAAAACAGCGTACAATACTTACGTAATTAAGGGGCTTCCCAAGACCCCAATATGTAATCCAGGTATCGCTAGTATAGAAGCTGCATTGCATCCAGCCACAACGGACTACCTTTATTTTGTTGCAAAAGGTGGGGGTCGTCATTCGTTTTCTAAAACACTCAAGGAGCATAATATAAACGTAAAAAAATGGAGGAAGGCTCAAGAAAAAATCAGTAAATAACTTTTTTCAAATAAGATTAGCGTACATGTTGGGTTGTAAAGCATTTCTTTGATAGGAAACTTAATAAAAAACGAGAAAATATTACAGATTAAAGAGCTATGTTCAGAAAAATTAGTAGGGCATTCCATATTTGTTAAAAAAAATTAAGTGCATTTGATGGCACTATATTTGAGTCCAATACTTGTTGTAAACTTCAGCTCAATATATAGTTTTTTGGATATATAAAAACACTACAATTAGAAGAAATTCAATGGCACTAGAAAGCATGACCGGGTATTCTCGTTTAGATGGTATTCTTACATTGGGGGTTCCAGAGCAAACCTGGCGATGGACTTGGGAATTAAGAAGTGTAAATAGTAAAGGGTTCGATCTTCGATCAAAATTACCTCCAGGGCGGCAATCATTAGAAATATCTGCAAAAAAAGAGATTATGAGCCAAATAACAAGAGGGTCAGTAACGGCACACTTGATCCGAAAAGAGGACCTGACAGAGAAGAAAGTTATAATTAACGAACGATTTCTAGAACAACTTTGTGATACCCATCAAAGAATGAAAAAGGCGGGTGTAGTTGCCAAAGCAGCGCCCGTTCTAGATAGATTATTATTAGTCCCGGGAGCAGTGGCTGTGGAACGGGTGCAAGAATTAAACTCAGATGACAATCAAATTTTGGATAATGCTATTTTAGAATCCCTGAGAGATGCATTGGGTGTTCTAATTTCTGAACGGAAGAAAGAAGGCACTCAACTATCAAATGTTTTAGAAAAACAACTCTCAGAATTGTTGGAATTATGTGACCGAGCACGTGTTATAGCGAATACTAATAGGCACCAAATTAGCGACAGATTAGAAGAGCAGCTAGGTTTAATTTCGAAAATGAAAGTTACTCTTTCAGAGGAGCGTTTAGAACAAGAATTGGCAGTTCTTTTAACTAAATTGGATGTCACCGAGGAGGTGGATAGGCTCTCAATTCATTTAGAATCTTGCAAGCAGTTATTGCAAGCCGGAAGGGCCGTTGGACGAAGATTGGACTTCATTTGTCAGGAGTTGAACAGAGAGGCTAATACATTGTGTTCAAAAAGTTCGGATAAAGGGTTAACTTCAATTGGTATTGATTTGAAGGTAGGAATAGAAAAATTTCGTGAACAAATACAAAATATACAATAGGGCAGATCTTTGACTTTATTTTCTATAAAGCGTCGCGGATTAATGTTGGTATTATCGTCGCCGTCGGGTGCTGGTAAAACCAGTATAGCTCGCGAATTACTGGCAATAGATGATAACTTGCAGATGTCAGTTTCAGCGACTACAAGGCCTCGTCGACCCGGTGAAGTTCATGGGGTTGATTATGCGTTTGTAGAACCGAATGAATTTAGGGACATGATTGATGATAAAAAGCTTTTGGAATACGCTAAGGTGTTTGACTACTATTACGGGACACCTCGACAGCCTGTAGAGCAGGCTTTGGCGTCTGGTCGTGATATTTTATTTGATATTGATTGGCAGGGAACCCAGCAGTTGGCTGAACACGCTGGAGAAGACTTAATAAGGGTGTTTATTCTCCCCCCATCAACTAGGGAATTGGAAAGAAGATTAAAAACCCGTGCACAGGATAGTGCGTCAGTCGTTGCCAATAGAATGGCCAAAGCAATGGATGAAATAAGCCACTATCCAGAGTACGATTACATAATAGTAAATACTGTATTAGAGGATAGTGTTGCTAACCTACGATCAATACTGACATCAGAGCGTCTCAAACGAAAAAGGATATTAGGTTTAACTGATTTTATTAAACAACTAAGAGAAGGTAGCTAATTAATTTAAGTCTTGTAAGCCTGAGCCAGTCTGCAGAAATCTTCTATGGATAAATTTTCGGGACGCAACGTGGGATCAATATTTGTTGCAAGCAGCAAATCGTCACCACCTACTTTTTTTAAACTGCTTCTGAGCATTTTTCTGCGCTGTCCAAAGGCTTGGGCAGTAATTTTTTCTAGGATCTGCCTTTTGGCCGGGAATAGTGGTTGTGCCCGAGGTATTATCTCTAACAAGGTGGAGGTCACCTTGGGTTTTGGATGGAAAGCTGAGGCGGGTATATCAAAAAGCATTTTGGTGCATGCTAACCATTGCATGATTATTGACAGTCTTCCATAGTTCGGGCTGCCGGGTTTCGCACATATTCTCATGGCAACTTCCTTTTGAACCATAACCGTTATTGCCTTGAAGGCATCAGGCGTCACAAGCCAATTCAGTAATAATTGAGTGGCTATATTATATGGCAAATTAGCTACAACCCTTCGTGGTAAAATTCCCATTTTATTAATAGGTACTTTTAAAGCATCGTCTGATACTAATTCTAATTTCCCATTACAAATATCAACAAGTTCTGAGAGAGCTGTGATTGCTCTTTTATCTTTTTCTATAGCAATTATTTTTTCAGCCCCCTCCATAAATAGCGCACGAGTTAACGCGCCTGGTCCAGGGCCAATTTCAAAAATTGTCTCATTTGATGATAGATTAGCGGCTCTAGCAATTTTTCGTGTCAAATTTAGGTCAAATATAAAGTTTTGGCCCCAAGACTTATTGGGGGTCAAATCATATTTTTCGACGACTACCGCTAATGGTGGTAGATTGAATATTTTAGTTTTTATATTATTCATAAAAATTATTCTTTTATGTTTTTTTTCGCCAAGAACATATCTGCTCAGCTAGGAGAATGGCATTTATAAGGCTTTCTGGATTGGCTTTTCCTGTCCCTGCGAGCTCTAATGCGGTGCCATGGTCCGGAGATGTTCGCACAAACGGCAAGCCGATTGTTGTATTTACAGCACCCCAAAAATCTAGAGTTTTAAGAGGTATTAAAGCTTGATCATGATACATACAAATAGCGACGTCATATTGATCCCGGGCATTCCCATGAAACATACTGTCAGCAGGAAAAGGTCCAGATATTTGTACCCCATACTTTTTTAGTATTTTCACGGCTGGCTCTATAATCGTAATCTCCTCTGTGCCTATTGTCCCACCTTCTCCCGCATGAGGATTTAAGCCAGTAATCCATATTCTGGGATGCTTTATATTAAAGTCATGCATTAAAGACTTGGCTGTGATTAAACATACTTCCACAATCAGTTCAGTTGTTAATAAGTCTGTTATTTTACAAATAGGATCATGAATTATTACCGGTACAACACGAAGCGTTGGAGAAACTAGTAACATAACAGGCTTAGGACTACCTCTAGCCAGATGCGCTAGGTATTCTGTATGGCCTGGGTATTTGAATCCTGCGTCCTTTAAGGTATGTTTTTGTATGGGATTAGTTACTATACCGCTCACTAATCCTTGTTCTACAAAATCCACTGATATATCAAGAGCCTTAATGACGGAGTTTGCATTTTCCACAGAAGGTTTCCCAGGAACACATGCGTTTGAAAAATAATGAGGTAAAATAGGCAAGGCGTCCGAAAAGTATTCTTTTGCTTCTGAGGGTTTACCAATGATACGCAGCGGAAGGGCTAAATCTGCTACTTTAGCCCGTTCTTTTACTCTATCAGGGTCATCCAATAAAAAGAACACCCCTGTCTGTCCACTTTTCCATGCTTTCAGTGTAATTTCGACACCTATACCTGAAGGTTCCCCAGGTGTTATTACCAATGGTTTATTATACATTCATCGGATTCCCACTAGATGAATTGTGTGTTTTTAAAATCTTTTCTCAACAAATGCGCTCTGTCGAAGATTTCTAAGATACTTTCGTGCCATTGATTCTATTCTTTCCCCTCGGAGATTACGGAGCACAGTTTCATCATCAGGTATATTGCTCGGGGGGGTAGTTCTATTACATACAGTTATTGTAGATATTTCTCTACCTCGCTTCACCGGATTATTAGGAACTCCGATTTTTGATTGCATTACTATCTCTCTTAGATTCGACGATAATTCGCCTACTAAAAAGTTTCCAAGATTAGATGTCGTGTAAGACTTATTGATTTGCGATAGTTTTTCTAGCTCTCCACATGTTTTTATTTTTGATAAGAAATTTTTTAAACTATTTAATTTTTTTTGCGAATTATTGTCAGGTTTTGATGTTGTTATACGAGTTTCGATCAGATTTACCTTGACTTTCATCTCATCAAATTCTTTGAATACAGTCTTTCTTTCTAGTTTTAATATGTGAAAACCCGAATTTGTTTTTACAGGAGTAGTTATACCGCCAATTTTTATTTTCTGGAGAGCCAAATCTAATTTTGGGGATAGTTGTCCTGTTAGAAACCAACCAGCTCTACCACTATCCATCGCACTGGCAGTCGCTGAATAATCCCTAGCAACTTTTCTGAAGTCAGCGCCGTTCACTATACTATTATGTAGTTTTTTGGCTCTGGCGCGAACTTCATTTTCATTTTCAACATATTCTACGGGAAGAAAAATCTCAGATATAAGATAGCGTTCCTTCCCAATATTATCTCTAAGCCGATTTATAACCTCGGCAACCTCTTCATCACTTATAGTTAAATAATTACTGAATTTACGCTGTACGGCCAGAGTCCATCCCAAGGATATTTCTATTTGAGAGATAACATCGTTGTAATCTAATTTATTTTTGATAATAAACTCGTTTAGTGTATTTCGAGGTAATTTAAATCGCTGTTCCATGAGACGTTTTGCATTATTTATTTCTTTTTCGCTGACTTTGATTTTTAAACGAATCACTTCCTGATTTTGAAGTTCTTCGTTTATTAGCTGATTCAAAACTTCGTTTTGCAGTTGGCGTTCTTTAATTCTACTCATCTGGGATGGCGACATTATAGAAATTAACTTCAGGCGTTTTTGAAGATCGGAGCCAGTTATAACTTTATCGTTTACCACAGCGGCTATACTTAGTCTTGTTCTCTCTTCAGCTTCAGTAGCTTGTGGAGATAACAGCATTAATGTGAAAATTGCTATATGACCAAAACTGAGGGAGAGCTGTTTTGTTTTCAAATTCGTTTTCATTAGATTTATTATCTCATAGATAAAAGAGTTGGTGCCCAAAAGCTTGGAAACTTGTTAAAACCACTATTTATCATGCGAGCACAACTTATTATTCCAATCTTCATATTGATCCTAAGTTCTTGAAGTTGATAATGAGAAATATTTGATTATCTGGCTCTATACTATCAAAACTGAGATTTTTGCGTTCATAACCTATACCAAGAGTGAAACACTCATCGGAGTATGTAAGATTTATAGCTCCTTTTCTAGTTTTATTAGAGTCATCGGTGAGATCTTGTATTAGGTTTACCGAACTTGACCAATGTTTATCTATTTGCGCAAAAAATTCAAAGTTCACTTGTTCACGATTTTCTAAAATCTCGGTCGAGATATGCTCATCCAATAAGACATAGTCGAATGAAAAATTATATGAATTATTTTTTATTTCAAAACCCAATTCGCTTCGATTTGGCGTAAAGTTGTTTTTGTCTAGCCGAAAGCGATAAGCGAGTTTTATCCAATCAGCTGGAGAAAAAAATGCATGTCCAACAAAATCCGAAAAATCATCTTCTAGTCCTGAACCTTGGTCAAACGTATTTTTGCCCCATAAATGATAACTCTGCCCGAAGAAAAAGTCATAATTTAAAAGGTCATCGACGAAAGAAGATCCTTTGATTCCATAATCAATTCTCGAACCTTCCGTAAGCCGATTTATTCCCGAGTAACGATTAAACTCGAAAATATTAGTATTATCATACTCAAACCCTCTGCTGTCTTCATTTGGCATAATTGAGGTCTCTATAATATTAGGGGCTATTACGACATTGATGATGGGTTCTAAAATTTGATGTCTGTTCTCAGCTTCTCTAAACATTGGATAAACCCATTTTAACCCAAATTGTGGAAACATCCGCGCTCCAAATTCGTCATTGTTTTGAATAGTCGAGGTAGCATCCTGCGTATCATTATCTGCAATAAACAGGTCAGATTGTGCTACTGCAGTGAATTCAAATAATGAACCGTTTATACTATAATATGGGAGTTTCCATCCTGTTGATAATGAGAATACATGACTGTTGCTACCAAATTGCCGTGAAATTGACCTAAGTGTGGTTTCTAATTCAGTCCTGCCTCCAATATTGTCAGGTTCGCCAACAAAACTATAAAAAATAGTTGGTAAAACTTTAGGTTGTTGCCCTTTGGTATCAAAAGATCGCAAACCTTGGAACTTATAACCTTCGACTGCAAAATAATTCCTGGCTCTAAAACCTTCTATCAAAAGGCGGCTGGTAAGCATTTCTGTGTCTTCCGATAAGTACCGTCGCGTATAACGTTTATCACTTGTTTGCTCGATATCAAATTGTGCTCTCCAAGTATCGCTTAATGAAAAATTCGTCTTCATTGATATACTTCCCTCGACACTCATTTCTTCTGAGTTTTCCGAAGAGACAGAGTTATCCAAAATTCCAAGGCTGGTTTCTAAATTTATAAAGCCATTTGAAAATGCTTTGCGATAATGGGACTCAAGTGTGAAGCCTTCTTCAGTATAAATAGTCGGTTCGAGTTCGAGATCTTTAGACCGCCCCAATGTTATAAAATAGGGTTGTCCGTATATAAAGCCTTTGGAATCAGAGTAACTCATGGTTGGAGGTAATAACCCCGATCGACGTTTTACAGTCGGATCGGGATGAGTGAAATATGGGGTAAAAAAAACTGGTATATTGAAAAACTCAAGGGTGGCATTTTGATAATCAATGTCCTTATTTTTTTCATCATGGGTAATTTTATCAGCTTTTATTTGCCATAGTAGTGCAGATTCGGGTTCATTTTCACACGGAAGGCAGGGTGAAAAAACAGCCTGTTTCATTACTTTACTATCACCTTTGAAAAGCTCAGCACTGTTGGCGGCTAAGCGAGACCCATCTTGCATTTTTACTTTTATGTTTTTTATAAAGCCGTGTTTAAAATCATCAGCAAGTTCAACTGAATTTGAAAACACGACATCACCATTTTCCTCAAGAAGTATGACATTATTATTGGCTACGACAACACCGGTTGTTTTATTGAAGGAAATTTCATCAGCTAAAATAACTCGACCCCCACGAGATAGTTCGACATTGCCAACTGCTGTAATAATATTGGTTTTCTTTTGATAGATAATTTCGTTCGCTTGCATAAGTATAGATTGATTTTGGGATTCTAAATCGCTGGATGTGGCTATCTTTGAAGACGTCAAAGTGGCTATCAAAATGAACAATACAATATAAGTAAATTTGTTCGTGGCGTTGGTATTAGTCGTTTTCATCAATTAACCGTCTTCTATGTGTATTAAGCTCGCAGCACCCAACAATATTGTAACTATGGCGGGTGTCCAGGCCGCCAAGACTTCTGGGATCCTGGAGGATAAACCAAGTGCATAAACCAGATCTGTCATGAAATATAGAAAAAAGCCAAAGAAGAGACTGGCTAGGACACAAGTAAGATTGCTGTTGCGGCGTCCCGTTCTCAAAGAGAAGGTCGCTGCAATAAGAACCATTGCACACAACAGAAGTGGTGAGGCCAAAAGTGAATGCCAGTGTAATCGATGCTTTACGGCAGAAAAGCCTGTATTTTCCAGTAAATTAATAAATTCAGGAAGATCCCAAAACGACATCGTTGCTGGTGATGCAAAGCTATCCTGGATATTATTCGGTGTAAATTGGGTTGGGAGCATCGAGTTTTTCTTTTTTAATGGAATACCGTCCCGAGAAACGAATATGGGGTGCTCAAGTTCCCAATACCCGGGTACTAACTTTGCCGTTTCAGCATCTATTCTCGAATTAAAATTATCGTCTTTATCGAATATAAAGATTGTCACTGAGGATAATATATCCCCATTTTCTGATATGTTCTTAGAGTGAAGGATAGAATGGCCAATATCGATATTTTCCCTTATCCAAAGTCCCCCTGATGAGACGCTCAAAGCATTTCCTTTATTGCGTAATGTGGTGTTTTCTATTGTTTCATATTTGGCAGTCATAACTGACGAAACTGGGTTGAAAACACTTATCCAGAAAAAGCCAAGTAATATTACAACGAATAGCGTTGGTAATAAAAACTGCCATATGGATTGCCCAGAAGACTGTGCAGCCGTGAACTCTTGGTTTTTAACCATTTTGGTGAAGAACATTGTACTGCCAAATAGTACTGAAAATGGGAAAATCTTTTGACTGATTTCGGGTGCTTTAAGGGTAGCCATTTTTAACGCCAAAATAATATTCAAATTATCCTTACTGGAAAATCTACGAAGAAGTTCTATTATATCGATTAAAAATACAACGGCCGTAATTGCGATGAACATGCATAAAACATACATAGTAAATTGCTTAGCAAAATATACCGATAACGTGACTGAAAGTTTCAAAGACGGCATTCTGATGTCCATTGAATTCTAATAACTATTACTGAAGTTTTGAGTTTTCCATTTTAGGTATCCTAATTTGTCGTAGTATTAACAATAACAGGGCTAAAAGTATGGGGCCAATAACTACAATATACATGATGGGGATCAAGATTAATTCTTTTGTTGCGAAAAACTTACTTCCTAGCCCAAGGCACTCGATGAGCGCTGCCACCGAAACTGCGCCTATTAAGCGCCAGGTTTGACCGCGACGCGAATATTCACCTCGTAGAAGAATGGCTAATCCAATTAACGGTAATGATAAGGCGAGGACTGGTGCGGTTAATCTATAATGTCCCTCTGCAATATATCGGCTAAATTTTTTAGAATTTATCTTTTGTTTATCTGGTTTAAGCAGTTCGAATAAAAAAAGTTCATTCTGATCTCTAGATGATCTTTGTGCGATTGATTTGACGCCGCCTAGATCAACTGTGTAACGATCGAAGTATAGAAGCCCAATTTGGCCAGTTTTATTGTTACGGCTTTGGCGATTTCCTTTTTTCATAAAAACTCTGGGGCCACTATCACCGACTATTAAGGCTCCTGATTGGGCCATAAGGGTTATTTTTTCGTTGGGGTCTCTATCGTCATTCACGATAATCCCAACTAGCTGACCTTTTTGATCTCGCTTTCGCACAAATACAGTTATATCTTTTCCAATATTATTAAAAACGCCTTCCCTTAGCAGAACATCAGTATAATTATGTCGAATTTGAAATTGTAATTCTTTAAAGGTTCTATATGAGAGGGGGATCAGATATATTGTCATGAAATAGCAAAAAACCATGACAAGTGCTGAGACTAAAATTGCAGGACGCGCTAGCCGCAGAGGGCTTACACCCGAGGAGATGAGTATAATAATTTCTCTATCGTTAATCATGCGATTATAAATAAACAGCACACTCGCAAATACGGCAATTGGCATAACAATTGATAGCCAAGTGGGGAGTAATAAGATCGTAAGATAAAGAAAAGTTGCTAACGGTAATCCTCTATTAACGATCATATCAATAAATCGAAGAGATTGGCTCAGCCAAACAACACAGCTCAAAGACAAAACCACTATTATGAAAGCTACTACTAGCTGGCGTGTGATATATGCATTAATTCGCACGGATAGCCTTTTTTCTTTTTAAACTATATTTATATTAGTGGAAGCATTATCGCTGTTTTGTGATCTCCTTAGCAATAAGATAGATTGTAAATAATTTATATTGATAATAATTAGAAGTAGGGTTAGGCACTCTCGGCGTAATAATATCGGAGGATTAAAAATGCAGGTTAGCTTTGGCAAATTAGAATCGCCCAAAATGGGGGCTTTGGTTCTGGGGGTGCTTGATAAGCGGAAGCTATTACCTTTGGGAACAGAATTGGATAAAAATCTAGACGGTTTACTAGTTGCGTCAATGAAATCTAGCCAATTTACAGGTAAGTCTCATCAAACACTTGTGATATTCAGTTCGAGGGGGCGAATCGTTTTATATGGCCTTGGTGATGGTACGAACATTAATGAGAAATGGTGCGAGGATGCGGGCGGAAATATAACCGGGCTGTTATTGAATTCTGGTGAAAAAACAGTATCAGTTATTTTTGAAAATCATCTGGGATCAGAAGACGGGATCGAGCTTCGTGCTGCGCACTTTGGTTTTGGAGCATTGTTAAGAACTTACAGGTTCGATAAATACAAGACAAAGATTAAGGATGACCAAAAACCTACTCTAAAGACTATGAAAATACTTGTTGACGCCCATCAAAAATCAAGGAAACACTTTATCGAATTAGAAGCAGTTGCAAAAGGTGTGTTTTTGACCCGGGACTTAGTTACAGAACCACCTAATGTTTTATTTCCTGCAAGCTTTGCGAAAAATTTGGAACAATTAAAGCAAGATGGAATTAAAGTCGAAGTTCTAAATGAAAAAGAGATGGCTAAATTAGGGATGGGAGCACTACTCGGAGTTGGACAAGGCTCGTCTCGTGAAAGCAAACTCGTCGTTATGCGCTGGAATGGCGGGAAACGAGGAGAAAAACCAATAGCATTTGTTGGAAAAGGAGTTTGTTTTGATACTGGGGGCATCTCTCTCAAGCCAGCGTCCGGTATGGAGGATATGAAATGGGATATGGGTGGAGCTGCCGTTGTATCTGGTCTTATGAAAGCACTGGCAGGCCGTAAGGCAAAAGCGAACGTAGTCGGGGTGGTAGGGTTAGTAGAGAACATGCCAGATGGAGAGGCTCAACGGCCTGGAGATGTCGTGACATCTATGAGTGGCCAGACCATTGAAATAATAAATACAGATGCTGAGGGACGGCTCGTCTTAGCGGACGCGCTTTGGTACACAAACCAGCGTTTTAAACCAAAATTTATGATAAATTTGGCTACGTTGACAGGGGCCATGCTTGTTGCCTTAGGGCAGGTGAATTGTGGCTATTTCTCAAACGATGATACTCTGTCCGGTCAATTAGACGCAGCGGCTAGTGTTGTAGGTGAGGGTGTATGGAGGATGCCTTTAGGGGAAGAATACAATAAGATGATGGACTCTGATATTGCCGACATGAAAAACGCTGGCCCACGATTTGGGGGCAGTATCACCGCTGCTTGCTTTTTGGAACGATTTGTCGAGAAATGTCCATGGTCTCATATGGATATAGCTGGTATGGCATGGTCGTCCAAAGATGCTCCAACTGTACCCAAAGGGGGAACTGGATGGGGTGTGAGGACTTTAAACCAGCTTGTTAAAGCGGATTATGAGCTCAATTAAACCTCAAATATATGACAGATATCAGCTTTTACCATCTCACTACTCGCTCCCTAGAAGACGCTTTGCCGAAGCTTTTGGAATTATCACTTCAGAATGAAGAAAGAGCGCTAGTACTATTGGGAAGTGAGGAACGAATGGAGTCCTTAAATGGTCTTCTATGGACCTATGAGCCTGGCTCCTGGCTACCTCATGGTACTCTGGAAGATGGCGATCCTGCCGATCAACCTATTTTTCTTACCTCCCGGGATGAAAACCTAAATGAAGCAACATTTCTTTTTCTGATAGATGGAGCGGTAAGTGAAAATTTGAGAAGTTTTAAACGGGTGTTTGATTTATTTAATGGAAGAGATGAAGAGGCAGTAAAAGCAGCGCGTACCCGCTGGAGTTCGTATAAACGTGATGGCCATTCGTTATTATATTGGAAACAAGACGAAACTGGGCGGTGGACAAAAACTTAAGGATTGTTGTTTTGTCCGGTCAGTACGATATCTTGTATAAAAGAGCTTAAAATCACTATAATGGGCGCTCTTATTAATTTGAAGAGATAAAACTATGAAATTGCTGCTACTCCCAGGTGATGGCATCGGTCCAGAGATATCCGATGTGGTTGAAAAGGTTCTAGATGCTTTAAATAAGAAGCTACGTCTCGGTTTGACACTCGACCAAAAAGAAATTGGGTTTGCTGCATTAAAAAACTTTAAAACAACATTTCCCGAGTCAATTTTACAAGCAGCAACAAATGCGGATGGTATTATTCTTGGACCGGTTGACACGGCGGCGTATCCACCCGCTGACCAGGGCGGAATTAATGTATCTGCCGCCCTCAGAAAAAATTTTGATCTATTTGCGAATATAAGACCAGCTATATCTAAAAAAGGTATTAATTCCGTGGCGCCAGACATGGATTTAATACTTGTGAGGGAGAATACGGAGGGGTTCTATGCGGATAGAACCATGTTTACCGGCTCTGGTGAATTTATGCCTACGCCTGATTTAGCCCTTGCTGTTAGGAAAATTAGCAGAGAAGGCTCGTATAGAATTGGGTTAGCAGCCGCCAAGTTAGCGGATATAAGGCCTCGCCGTAAATTAACAATAGTTACAAAATCGAATGCACTTAAAGTCTCAGATGGTCTTTTTTTAGAAGAGTGCAGGAAAGCGGCTTCAAATTTTTCTGGATTAGAAATTGAGGAGGTGCATGTGGATGCAATGGCCTCTTTATTGGTTCGAACGCCCGGTGCTTTTGACGTGATTGTAACGAGTAATATGTTTGGTGATATTTTATCTAATCTGGCAAATGAACTATCTGGTGGACTAGGTCTAGGGGGATCTATTAATGCTGGAAAAGATAGGGCGATCGCGCAGGCCAGTCACGGATCGGCTCCAGACATAGCAGAAAAAGATGTTGCAAACCCGATTGCTTTAATCTTATCCACTGGGATGCTGCTGGATTGGCTGGGAGAAAAAACTAATCGTAATTCGCTCAAAGAGGCAGCCCAGTTAATCAATACTTCAATTGATGAAATGCTTTTGGTGCCAGATACTAGGACAGTTGATTTGGCTGGGAGTATAGGAACAAAAGCTTTTGGTGAAAGAATAGTCAAAATCATTAATGAGGCTTGATATGGGAAACCGCGTAACCTTACCATCAGGAGAAAGTATCCCGTCGATGGGGCTCGGTACGTGGCACATGGGAGAGCGTATCGGAAACCCAAAAACAGAGGTTGATGCTCTTGTTCGGGGGCTGGATTTAGGAGCTGCATTGATCGATACAGCGGAAATGTACGCCAGTGGTGGTGCTGAACGCGTCGTTGGAAGCGCTATCAAGGGACGGAGAGATGAAGTGTTTATTGTTTCAAAAATTCTTCCTCATAATGCAAGTTTTGATGGAACCATACGAGCATGTGAGAATAGCTTGCAAAGAATGGAAATCGAAAGTATCGATCTTTATCTTCTCCACTGGCCAGGAAATCATCCACTTGAGTATACGGTTTCTGCGTTTGAACAATTAAAGACGGATGGAAAAATCAGGCACTGGGGTGTCAGTAATTTCGATACAAGCGACATGCAGGAATTATACGGGATTCCAGAGGGTAAAAACTGTCAAATCAACCAGGTTTTATATAATTTAAGTAGACGTGGTATCGAGTGGGATCTATTGCCTTGGTGCAGATCTATGGGACTTCCAATTATGGCTTACTCTCCGATAGAGCAAGGCCGTTTGTTGGAAAATAAAAAGTTAAAAGCTTTAGCAAGCGAGATAGGCGTTTCTGCTGCCCAATTATCGATCGCTTGGAGCATTAGAAATAATGACATTATTACGATACCAAAAGCCAGTAATCTTGAGCATGTTAGCCAGAATATAGAGGCCTGGACTATTAAACTAGAGATTGCAATCCTTGATGAACTCGACAAGTTATTTAAACCGCCTGTTAGAAAAAAGGGGTTAGATGTTTTATGAATGTAAAGGTTCATTACGTGGAGGTTTTAAATGGCAAATAGGGGCTTTATATCGATTGTTGCTATCTTGGTTGCATTAATCTTTCCTAGGATAGGTGCATTCTCTCAGGATGAAATCAGCGGTCGAGCGACAGCTATCTCTGGAGATACTTTGAGATTAAAAAATGAAGAAGACAAATCAGAAATAGAGGTTCGACTTTGGGGTATAGATGCCCCCGAAACAAATCAGCATTGTGAAACTAGAACTGGAAGGTCAATTGATTGTGGCATTCTAGCTAAAAATGCACTCAAAGCGACAATTCGTCGTAAAACCTTAACTTGCGTTGACTTCGATAAGAATGAAGATGGAACCACTACCGCACTTTGTTACCTAGGCGATAAAATACTGAATTCTATGGTCGTCCGATCTGGCTGGGCAATGGCTTATAAAAGAGAAAGTAGTGATTATCTAGGCATAGAAAAAGTAGCCCGATTGGCTGAAAAGGGGATTTGGCAGTATAGATTTGATAAGCCATGGATATGGAGGAAAAGACAGAAAAAGCAGGCTGAATAAAAAGTCTGCTTTGCGGTAGAACGATACGAACTACCTTCGAACAGAAAACTATTACTAGCTATTGTAAAATCAAATCGATATTTGACTGTCCCATTCCTGAATCCCGGGCTGTTTTGACAATATCTTCCCAAGCTTCTGGAGCTAAAGGCAACCCGGACTTAAGCCTCTCGGCCATAACCTGTTTTTCTTTTTCTCCGGGGATCAAAACCTCTCCACCGACCTCGGTTGGACGAGAGCTTTTTAGAAACTCAACATAAGCCTTCACCTCAGAAACGAAAGAGTTGTCAGAATGCCCAAAAGCGTTAGGAGAAAAATACATAGAGAACATTCCATTGCAAAATCGTCGCTGTGGTTCGCTTAATGTTCCGGCGCATCCTGATCCAGTTAAGGCACCCGCCATCATCTCCATCAAAAAGTTTAATCCAGATCCTTTATGATTTCCAAAAGCGCGCAATGCACCCGGGCCATTACTAGGGTTTGGAAACTCTCCTTGATTCGTATCTCCATACAAAGGTTTGGGATCACCAGTTACATCCCCAGAATCGGTAATGATCGCATCGTCTGGTAATGGTTTCCCGCCCTTCAAGGCTACCAGGGCTTTCCCCTCTGCAACGACTGACGTTGCCATATCTAAAATAATTGGATCTTCACCATCGTTCAAAGGTATGCCTGCACAAAATGGTGACGTACTCATCCTTCTATCGATCCCTCCAAATGGTGCGACAATCAGACTTCCGCGAACATTTACCATATGGATGGATACAAGATCTGCAGCAGCAGCACGTTCAGCCCAATCGCCTATTCGTCCTAGATGTCCTGCATTTTGAAGGGCAGTGATCGCAATACCATTTGCTTTGGCCTTTTTTATTCCTATATCGACGGCCTGTTCTCCTACAGTCTGCCCAAATCCAAATTTACCGTCTATAACGGCCAGAATATCTGATTCTGTTATGATTTCAGCAGTGACACCTGCTATTTGCTTCCCTTCTTTTAGGTAATCCACATATCTAGGCACGCGTATTACACCGTGACTATCGTGTCCACGTAAATTTGCGCCTGATAGTCTTACAGCGATCCTCGAAGCTTCTTCAGGGGAGCAACCGCTATGTTTAAACGTTTCTGTTACAATAGATTTCAGTGGCTCAACTTGAACATAGATTGAGCCATTCTTTTTCAACGGTGGTGTCATTTTTCTGATGAACCCTTTACGATCTTACATCATTGATTTGGGACGATACTATTTGCGTTAGAAGCCTTACATCATTTGAGAGGGATGCAAATTCAAACCCACTGGCATACATTTCTTTAATATAGTTAGGATCCATACAATGCAATCCGGCACGAATCCCTGCCTTTTTCGCTATCTTTAAAACGTGCTGTATGGCGTCATAGACTTTACCGGGTTTACGGTCAAGTCCGGGTCCTTCGCCCATCGATATAGCCAAGTCACTTGGACCAACGTATATCCCCGTTAGACCAGGTGTAGCGCATATTTGCTCGGCATTTGTAACAGCTTCTTCTGTTTCAATCATGGCCATGCTTATAATCTGGTCATTCGCTTGATTGTGGTAATCAGGGTAGATTATACCAGCCCGAACTGGTCCGGAACTGCGATATCCTAGGGGCGCGTAACGTGTTGCACCCACAAATTCCTCTGCTTCTTTTCCGGAATTAATCATAGGGCAAATGATACCCATTGCCCCAGCATCAAGAAGTTTCATTATAATGCCAGCCTCAAGCCATGGTACTCGACATAACATTGTAGCATCGCTAGCTGACATGGCTTGCATCATCGGCACTGCTATTGAATAGTCAGTCAAACCGTGCTGTAGATCAATTGTAATGGAATCAAAATCTTGTTTAGACATGATCTCCGCTGAAAATGTACTGGGAATTCCAAGCCATCCATTTAGAGCTGGCTTTCCTGAGTTCCACGTTTCTCGAAGTCTATTTTTCATTATTTTCTCCCGATCCAATTTACTTGTTATTTTAGAACGTCACTATTCACTACACAATCTGGGTCTATGTTACCGTCGAAAACGCGTAATACATTGTCAACTGTCTGGGTTGCCATTCGCTGCGTAGATTCGACTGTCACTCCAGCTATGTGGGGACTTAATATAATGTTCTTAAGTTTAAATAATGGGTGATCCGCTGACGAGGGTTCATCGAGTAAGACGTCTAACCCGGCAGCACGTATTTCCCCAGATGTAAGCGCCGAATGCAATGCATCTTCATCTACGATTCCTCCTCTGGCGCAATTTACTAAAAACGCATCAGATTTCATTTTCTGAAATTGTTCAGTAGAGAACATATTGGTGGTTTCAGTTGTTTTCATGCAATGTATAGCAACCGCATCCATGTCACCCAAGACGGAATTATAATTCGATACCGGTTCAACCCCTGCATCTGTCATTATTTTTTGGTCAATATACGGGTCGTAGCCGTAAACTTTCATGTCAAATCCTAATGCTCGCTTTGCGACTTGACTGCCAATTCTGCCAAAACCGACAATGAGAAGCTTCTTACCGTCAATATCAACCGCCCGAGTAGGCCAACGATTAGGCCAACCATCTCTGCGTGTTACATCGTCATAATAAAACATATCTTTGGCCAACCCTAACAGCAGTGCCATGGCCTGTTCCGCTACCGATATCATATTAGAGTGAACGGCGATGCATAATGGTATATTTCGTTGAGTAAGTGTGTTCAGATCAACTGCGTCGTAACCGACGCCATGTCGAGAGACAACCATTAAATCGGGTGCTGCATCCATGATACGTTTTGTTATTCTAGCCGCCCTTACAGTCATCGCGTGAACGTCTTTAGCCGCTTCTGCGATCACATCCTCATCCAGTGAGTCACATTGGATGATTTCAATATCATCTCTCTGTTCCAGCATCGCCATACCCGCGGCATGCAGTGGTTGGATAACTAAAACACGTTTTTTATTTGTATTGGTAGACATTTTCAATCCTCAGTGTATTTCAGCGGAGTCCGCCATTGCTTTTTTTAAGATTTCAACATTAAAATCTGGTGACCTTGCAACATCTAGGATGACCGCTTCTCGGCGCGTAAGTAAATCGATCGCATCCGGTAACTGTTTCACGCAGTGATCTGGAACGACAACAGCACCATGTCTATCGGCATGGATTATATCATTAGGCTTAACCGCCATCCCAAAAATATTAACCTCGCACTCGATGTCAACTAAATGAACCCAAGCATGGCTTGGTGCAACTTTGCCACCCAGTAATTGGAAACCAGGGGCACAGGCATCGATATCACGAAAAGAACCGTTTGTAACGACGCCTAGACATCCAAGTCCTTTATGAATAGCTGTATTTACTTCGCCCCAAAATGCTCCAAAACCAGGTATGGGGTCCAAATCTTGAATTACGCTGATAGAAGGTGCCGGCTTAGCGGCTACCGTTTCATAGTATTTGGCCCGCATTTCTCTGATCTCAATTGGGCTACCTTGAGGGGGACTCATGGAGCGTATCATTGCGGTTCTGGCATAACCAACAATAGGTGCCAAACTTGGATCAAAGCACTGCATTTGTTCTACCGTAAAGCTCTTTACTCTATATTCTGCGCTGAGATGCTCCAAACCATTACAAATAGTTGGCGTATCCCATTCTGCTAATTTTTTAAGGTCTTGGGCTGTTAAGTCATTAGTCCCCATAACGGATACTCCCGATGTTTTCTGATTGGATAATATCTTAGCAAGGTCGTGACAATAAAGTTAGACTACTTGGAATTAATATCCGGTAAATCATAGCTAAGATGATTAAAGCGCGAAATGGAAATGGAGAATAGCAATGAATTCTCATAATAAAAATATCGTATGCATGGGAGAAGCAATGGCGGAGTTCACTCGTGTTGAACGCCAAAAAGGTGAGGCGTTGTACATTAGAGGGCTTGGTGGCGACACATCGAATTGTGCTATTTCGGCTGCAAGACAAGGTGCGGATGTGGCTTATTTATCATCTGTTGGAAACGATCAATTTGGAAATATGGCCATGGATATGTGGTCAAAAGAGGGAATTGATGTGTCTAATATCTCTATTAACCCGGGATCCCCCACTGGGATTTATTTTATAGATCCTGCACCAGAGGGGAGAAATTTTACTTATTATCGAAAAGGGTCAGCTGCCAGTGAAATGACGTTGACTAGTGATGCAAGGGCCCTGTTATCAGGTGAGGTGATCTTGCATCTTTCTGCCATTTCCCAAGCAATAAGTGTTACGGCAAAGGAATCGAGTTTTGATGCCATTGATCTTGTTAAACAAAATGGGGGAATGCTTTCATATGATACAAACTTACGCTTGAACCTCTGGGGTCTCGAAGAAGCACGGTCTGTTATTAATAAAACAGCAGCTCAAGCAGATATTCTTCTTCCCAGTCTTGATGAGGCTCAAATATTGACGGGATTGAACGATAAGGAAGATGTAATTAGATTTTTTTTAAAATTCGAACCAGAAATACTTGCGTTGAAGTGTGGCAATGAAGGAGCAACAATAATATTTGAAGGCAGGGTAGAGCATATTCCAGCCTTGAACGTGAATGCTATTGATACCAGTGGGGCCGGGGATACATTCGCAGGCGCGTTTCTAGCTCGAATGGTACAAGGTGACAGCCCTTTTGAGGCGGCCCGGTTTGCTGTAGCGGCTGCAGGGATTTCGGTGCAAGGTTATGGTGCCGTAAGCCCGATACCAAATAGAAAACAAGTCCTAGAGGCTATGATGTCATAACCCTTTTTGCATTAAAAATACAAATGTAGCTGCAAAAACCAATAATGGCTGTAACAAGGAATGTTGTACTGTATGTTCCAGTTATTGTGTAGGCACTGGCGAAAACAACGGGGCCTAAAAAAACACCTGAAAAGGTAATAAAGAAACTCGCTCCAGTCGTTCTTCCAACCTCTTCTGGAGGTGAAAGCCTTGCAATTTCGCTGGCGTACACCCCATTCCATCCCATTCCTACTAAACCAAAACAAAAACAGAGCAGATAAATTAGTATTTGTGGCCAGCTTGGCGATAAAAAAATTGTCAATACTGCACAGAGTGCTGCAATTACGGCTATTATCATCAAAGCAGTCAGACCATTTTCTATTCGATCGGCAAACCAACCCCACCCTACACGTCCAAAAACACTCGCAAATTGAATGGCGGATAGGCCGATGCCAGCGGCTATTAGAGTGTAGTTTGCATCTTCAACCAACATTGTAACTGTATAAGTGGTAAGGGTTGTTTGTATTGCACCCATACATAATCCAGATAGTGCAACCCATTTTAGAGCAGATAACTTCCATACAAGGTAGATATCGGAGATCGGATTTCTGAAAATTTTAGCCGATTTTAGTCTATCTATGTCCCATCTTTTCCGGAAAGGTTGCATGGAAATGGCAATGACTAGTGATATAGCAATCGTAACGATCATGCTTTCGCGCCAGCCATATTCAAGTGCAACGGAGGGTGCTAGTAATCCAGCCAGAATGCCTCCTAATGGGACTCCTGTGAAACGTATAGAAAAAATTAAGTTTCTATTTTTAGGAGTGACTATTTTTGAGAGTAAATGAGATGCCGGCGGTGTCAGTAGGCCGTAAGCACCGCCAAGAATTATCGACCCCAATGCCAAGAATAATAAAGACCCATTCATAAACATGAGATGGGATACCCCAATTAATATGAGGGCGGCTTGTGAAGATCTCCAAGCTCCAAAGCGCCGTACAATCCCCCCAGCCATCAAACTGGATATCATAGCAAAAATATATAAAATCAGAACAGGGTAGGCGATCAAGGAGGGACTCAGCCCTAAACTTTGGCCAACTTCTGGCGCTATCGCAGGCAACCAAAATCCTGCTAGCGCTCCAGTTCCTTGAACTAAAATTAGAAAGCCGACAACGATAACAGTATCGGTCCTCGATATAGTCATCCTTTAGTTGTTAGCTTGAATGCATCGCTTCAGTGGCTCCCAAGACAGCTTGCCTAAATTGATTTTTTATATAAACACCATCTCGTGAGGGTAAGATTAGGTTAGGCTTGCCAGCAGCAACCTTAATCACCGCTACCATAGGTAATAACCCTGAAGTTAGCGCCGTTGTTAGCCCTTCTAGTGTCTCTGAATTATTAATGGTCATGGTCGTTTGTATGCCAGCCCCGGATGCGATTGCAGCAATATCAGTTCCATGAGACGTGTGCGTACGCTGCATGCCCGTCTCTCCATAATGTTCGTTGTCCAGTACTATAACAGCAAGATTAGAAGGTCTTTGAGCCGCGACTGTAGCGAGAGAGCCAAGTCCCATTAACGCTTCTCCATCTCCTGTAATCACCCAGACTTTTTTATCTGATTGAGCAAGCGCGCAACCCAATCCCATAGATATGGCGCAGCCCATGCCACCCCAGCTATAGAAGTTGTCCGGTCGATGATCAGAAGCTGCAAGATCCCAAACGGGTGACCCAAGGCCAGTAATTACAAGGGCATTGTTTCTGACGGCCATGATTTTTTTCATGACGTCACTGCGATTTAGTTTCAAATCAGACATGAGTTACCTCTTCTGCTACGTCGGCGATAAATGATTTTGCCCCAATTAATTTTTGTCCAATCAGAACCGCGACGGCGGCGTTGGAAACGAAAGCCATTTTTAAACCTGCTTCAATAGCTTCCGCGGCCTCTTTATCGGTTTCTACTTCGAAAACATGAACACCTAAACTTTTCAGAACTGGGGCTACGGCCTGTCCCATGGGGATCTGCCATGGATTTGATTCTCCATATTGACCACGCATTGTAACGATCATAAACAAGGGAAATTGGCAGGAAGTAATAATCGAAGCGATCGCATTTACAGTATTTCCCACGCCACTACTTTGCATCAAAACGGCTGATTTATCGCCTCCTAACCAGGCTCCAGCTGATAAGCCTATGCCTTCTTCTTCTGTTGTCATCACAACGGCATTGATATCGTTATCGGCCTCGCATGAATTGATCAAATCGGTAAGTCCAGCATCAGGGACATATCCTACGGTCTTTATATTGAATTCTTTAAACAAGCGGTGAGCCTCTGCGGTCCAGGCGTCAGGCATGATAGATTACTCCCAGGAAACGTAGACATTTGTCTAGTTAGTTCATATTATTTCGATGGCTATTTTAAGTCTATTCGAGACAGTGTATGGCATTGTCAGAAATATCAGTCAACTGACCATTAAATAATTCTGCGGTTGTGTTTTATGTTGGTTTTTTCATTTTAGAGGCATCCGATTTATCGAATATCAATGACGTTTTTTATATGATCGTGTAAGAGGTATATAAGCCAAAAGGATTGGTTTGGAGGAATTTTATGTCAGTAGATAGCGAACTAACCCAGCACTTTCCAACCGCGACACAATGGGGCACGTACGATGCAGAGGTTGAAGACGGTCGCCTGAAACGGTTGAACGATTATCCGGACGATCCGGCCCCATCAATAATAGGGGCTGGTATGGTTGATGCTATTGACGATGAAGCCCGAATACGGCGGCCAATGGTCCGCAAAAGTTTTTTAGAAAAAGGTTTTTGCTCAAATAAAAATGAGAGGGGTTCCGAAGCCTTTGTCCCCGTTTCCTGGGAGACGGCATTAGATCTTGCAGCAAGCGAAATAGGCCGTGTGCGAAATAAACATGGTAATAAATCAATTTTTGCGAGTTCGTATGGGTGGGCCAGTTCTGGAAGATTCCATCACGCTCAAAGCCAAATCCATCGTTTTATGAATTTGGCAGGCGGTTATGTTCGGCATAAGAATAGCTATAGCCATGCGGCCGCGGAAGTAACGCTTAAACACATCGTGGCCGAGATGAAAGATATAATTCATGATCAGGCAACGGATTGGCCCTCCATAGCTTCTGATTGTGAATTATTTGTAGCATTTGGAGGTTTGCCAGCTAAAAATGCGCAAGTTAACTTGGGGGGAGTTGGAAGGCATACCCTGCATGAAGGAATGCAATCTTGTTACGATGCAGGGGTCGAGTTCGTTAATATTAGCCCATTAAAAACCGATATAGCCCATATATTTGATCCAGAGTGGATAACCATACGGCCAAATACTGATGCGGCATTGATGTTGGCACTTGCCTATACTCTTGTAAGTGAGGAACTCTATGACAAAAATTTTATCTCCACTCACACGACGGGTTTAGAAAAATTTCTACCTTACTTAAATGGTGACACTGACGGCCAACCCAAAAATGCGGAGTGGGCGGCTCAAATAACTGGGGTGCCTGCCCAATCAATTATTGATTTGGCGCGACGCATGGCACAATGCAGAACTATGATCTCCACAGCCTGGAGCCTTCAGAGAAGTGACCATGGAGAACAGCCCATTTGGTTAACAGTGGTTCTTGCATCGCTCCTGGGCCAGATAGGTCTTCCTGGCGGTGGGTTTGGTATTGGTTATGGATGCGAAAACGGCATTGGTAACCCAGTAAAAAGTTTTAAATGGCCAGCTCTATCCCAAGGAATAAATTCGGTAGAGGAATTTATACCAGTAGCTAGAATTGCTGATATGCTGCTATCTCCTGGATC
>QBVV01000022.1 GCA_003284265.1 SAR116 cluster bacterium AG-313-A07 | reverse complement strand
CATAACCTGCCGACTTAATAATTTATCGTTTTTATTACTTCGTCAATTATTGCAGTTATGGATTTATAGTGTTTTATATTTAGACATTTTTTTTTTGATAAAAATAAGTAAAGTTTAAATGGGGGTGTCATGAACCAGATAGTTAACAACGACCATGGAATGCCAGGAAAATATATCATTGGCGAACTCACTTATATGGTCCGCCAAGAGGAGAAACCCTACTTTGAAAGCTCGATGAGTACAGGGGGCGAACCTAAGATTTTTTTTAATACCGAAAAATGTCCGACCGCTATCGGCAATATGAGAAACATATCAAAATCTCTATCCATTGATATTAATGGTTTTGAATTAATATCCCATCGCAGTGATGTAGCCGACTTTTATAAAGATGAATTAATCGAGAAACAATATAATAAAGAATTAGACTTTTTTTTAAAACAAAGAACTGGTGCTGATAGGGTAGTAATATTCGACCATACGCGACGGTCTAACGCTATCAATGGTGCTGATAACCCGGATGGGAAAAGAGGCCCGGCCGTCCGCGTACATGCCGATTACACCGTGAAATCAGGACCACAAAGAGCTATGGATACCTTGGGGAAAGAGGAATTTGAAAGAATACTCAAAGACGGTGGGCGGGTTATTCAAGTTAATGTTTGGCGACCTATTACCGGTCCTGTTGAGAGTGCCCCGTTAGCACTAGCGGATTCTGCTAGTATCCCAGCAGAAGACCTTATTGCAACCGATCAAAGATTTCCAAACAGAGTTGGTGAAATTTATTCCTTAGCCCATGGGACTACGCACCGTTGGTACTATGCTCCTGAAATGACATCCGAAGAAGTTATCCTCATAAAAGGCTGGGACAGTATTGATGATGGCCGAGCGCGGTTTACTCCCCATGGGGCATTTGATCATCCAGATCAAACAGACAATTCTAAACCTCGAGAAAGTATAGAAACTAGGACATATTTAGTTTTCAAAAATTGATTCTATTGGATCATTCTTCAGGATATCGCCATGGTTTTTGGGGCTGTTCGGCTTCCTTATCTATAGTCCAGTGGGGCAAAGCGAATTCATCTGTGACGTCAACGTAAATGAGTTTAACACGAGTTCCAATACCAACCGTTTTTATAGTTTCCGCCGATACAAATTCACCATCTTCTGTCATTAGATTGCCAGCAACCCTCAAAGCCTCATGTTCGGTGGGTTGCCCTTTTTGCATGTCGAGGTCTGCTAAGATAATCATGTAGGGAACTTTATCTTTGAAAGCAGGTTGGATTGGGTGATGAACCTCAACATAAGAATGGACAGTGCCTCTGCCTTCGACCGGAACCCATTCTGATTCTCTATCTCCAGTCCATGGGCAGGCGGTCGTTGGAGGATACCGCAGCAAACCGCTTTTTTTTCCTCGTTGAAGCCTAAATTCTTTTTTTGAGCAGTATTTAAAAAAATCTCTATTTTCTTGATCAAGATCTTCTATGGTTAGCATCATACCCATGTAGTCACCTTGTATAGGCATTGTCTATCTCCTCTTACTTGTGGTCTTTAGCCATAACCATGGCGGAGCCTGTTCCAGGCATCGCCCATCCAAGATTGGCTGTAACTTCGACATTTTTTACCTGTCTACACCCCCCCTCTTCGTAGTTGTACGTGTGCTCTCGTACACCATCTTCGTTAATAGGGCAGGAATCATCCACATTTCCTCTTAACTGCCTGGTATTTTCGATTACCATATTCATTCCATGCGTATAACCCTCACAAAGATGTCCACCCGACGTATTATTTGGGCGCCTACCACCGAGTTCAATTGTACCATCCGACACGTATTCGCCGCCTTCACCTTTCTTGCAAAAACCGTAGTCTTCAAGTTGCAACATTGTAGTAAAGGTAAACGCATCATATGATCCCGTAACATCAACATCCTCTGGTCCAAGTCCCGCGTTTGACCATAAAATATCTTTAGCATAATGGCCCGCTACCGTAGAAATAGGCCCATGTTGATAATGCATATCGGCTCGTGGTTTGCAGCACCGCCCAACGACAGATTGAATAACCGCAGGAGGATTTGGGCAATCACGGGCCCGTTCGGTCCGTGTCACTATAATGCAAGTAGCATTATCCGTTTCAACACAGCAATCTAGAAGATGTAAAGGCTTGCATATTATGCGCGAGGAAACGACGTCTTCAATAGTGTAACGTTGTTTGTAAAACGCTTTGGGATTATTAGATGCGTGCTTTGAGTGCGCAACCTTCACGGCAGCAACCTGTTCCGGAGTTGTACCATAATCATACATATGCCGCAAAAAAGTTGGTGCAAACATTTGTCCTGCGCTCTGCCAACCATAAGCCCGGTGGTGGATTTGATCCCCCAGGATGGGTGCCGCTGATCGAGCTCCGGTTCCACCGATTCGCACTGCTGAATAACCGTTCATCGCCCTATAGATAGCTACCGTTTTGCACATTCCCGCTTCAATAACGCCCATAGCGATACCTATTAAAGCCTCTGTTGATGAGCCACCGCCATGGACATCCATATAAAAATTGAGCCTAATTCCTAGGTCTCCCGCCACCCATGGCGCAAATGTTGAGTCATTCCCAGAGTAACTCAGCATCCCGTCGATATCGCCTGAATCCATGCCGGCGTCTTTCATTGCATTAGAGATAGCCCATGTTGCAAGAGAGCGTGTGGATTCTGTCGAACCGCGACGATACGTCGTTTCGCCTACTCCACAGATTGAATATTTCCCTCGCAAATATCTATTAGACGTTACTTCGTGCTCACTAACACTAGATAAAGTCATGCGGTTTCTCCCTCTGGCTTGGTTATTCATGAAACTTTAACTGCAGCGGAAAATAATTGGAAATTATCGTAGTAAGAACAATCCCTTTATCACGGGTGTGTAAAAAAGATTTACTAGCAAAGTTAATTAGAACGAATTATCAAAATTGATGCACTATACCTTAAACTAGAATTTAGTCAGGAACTCTCTAAGCCTCATAGGATCAAGGAGAATATAATGCGCGCATTAATTACTGGAGCCAGTCCCGGAATCGGTGGGGCTACATGCCGTCGATTAGTTGACATCGCCAATCTTAAAGGAGAGAAAATTAAGTTAGCTGCCTGTGAAATTACCGAGACAGATGCTGTTAAAAAATTAGCGAAAGATCTTAGAGATCTAGGCGCAGAAGTACTTATTTTAACAGGGGACTTAAGTCAAAAAGATATCCCTAAAATACTCATAGACCGAGCACTCGATTCTTTTGGAGGACTAGATGCCGTGATCAGTAATGCCGGTATCACAAGTCCCGCTCCATTGAATGAACTCGATATAGATCAATGGGATAAGTTGATAGCTGTGAATACCAGAGCGACTTTACTACTCGCACAAGCCGCATACACCAGTTTAAAAAATTCAAAAGGTAGCTTTGTAGCTGTTGCTTCAATGTCGGGCATGGGCGCGCATCCAGGAATGGGGCCTTATAGCCCGAGTAAGGCGGCGCTAATCTCATTGTGCCAAGTATTGGCGCAAGAATGGGCTGTTGATGGGATCAATGTGAATACGGTTTCTCCAGGCATGATCCGCACGCCATTGACACATAAAGTTTACGAAAATAATCAGATCGCGAAAGATAGAGCCGCCTTGATCCCATTAGGGAGAATAGGTGAACCAGAAGATATCGCAAATGCCATAGGGTTTTTAATATCTCCGGAGGCTGAATATATGACAGGGCAAAACCTTTTGATAGACGGTGGTTTTGTTGATTCGTTGTATAGTCATATTCCAGGGCTTCCAAGAAGTACCATTTAAAACTTGTAGTTAGGTTTTTAGAGCCAGTGATCTTAGGTTTGAAGGGGTCATGGGAAGTTGCCGAACCCTTAAACCTGTCGCCTTGAGGACAGCATTCCCAATGGCACCAGCAGCAGGCCCACATACAGCCTCTCCAACACCAAGAAATGGCTCATCGGGCATGCTAATCAAAATTGTTTTAAAATCTGGAATATTATCGAACCCAATGATTGGGTAGCTTTCCCAGTCGATAGAAAGGATATTTTCATCGTCATACATTATCTCTTCATAAATTGTCCAACTTGCAGCCTGAATAAATCCTCCCTCAAGTTGCGCGATAACACCCTTTTCATCAATAATTTGCCCTGCATCTGCAGCAATAACTGCCTTCAGAAGTTTTATTTCTGCAGCCTCGTTTACCATTAAGTGCACCGCTACTGCAGTGTAAGCTTTGGAATTCTTATACTGAGCAAAGCCTATGCCCCAACCATGATTTGGTTGGTTAGCATCTATATCAGCAATTTCTTTAACTACCGCCTTGATGCAGGCTTTTGCTCTCTGATCCGAGAGATAATTTAATCTCAATTCCACAGGATCAACACAGATTTCCTCTGCTAATTCATCAATGAAAGACTCTATTGCAAAAATATTTGCATAAGCACCTAGAGTTCGAAGAGCTGAGGTTCGATGAGGTAAATTACGAACTAAGTTTTTTATCAGCAACTGATTTTCAAACCCGTATAACGGTTCTAGGTTTCTGTGAATTCCTCCGTGTTTCATTTTATTTGGCGGCATTGGTTTCGCTATAATCGGGGGATCAAGAAAACGAGATGCCAATAAATTAGCCGCCCCGAGTCCTTTTTGTCCCGGTTTAGGTCGGGACACGTGAGTATCACTGAAGGTACTATGTTTCCAACTGCCGATTTTGCTCTTCGTATCAATGTTTGCTGAAAGCTCCATCACCATTGCGGAACTATATGGTTCCCATGCATGCTCATCTTGTCGCGTCCATTTCAAAAGGATCGCTGCACCCGGAAGGGCTTTAGCTATCAAAGCTGCATCGACTGCTGCGTCGTCAGCTCCGTTATGCCCGTAGCAGCCTGAATTACTCCTATGATAAATTTTTATCTTATCGTCTGGCATATGGAAAAGTTCAGCAAGACTAGCCCGAAGAAGATAGATACCTTGACTGTGCGTCCAAATTTCTAGTTCGTTTTCCTCAAATTTAGCAACAGCAGCTGATGGCGCAATCGACGCATGCATAACATAAGGGCGACTATATGTTGCCTTAATATTTGGGGCAATTTTTTTATCGGCGGCTATGGGTGCTTCTATAGGTATTCCATCAAGAACTTTAAAACTAATACGTTTATTATTTTTTAATTGTTCAAAGATTGACGCCGACTCAAACTTACGTAATTGCTTCCAAACGGCTGACCTCTTTACAGTATTAGCAGCCTTAATAACTTCATACTCGTCCATTCCTGCTACAGCTAAAAAACTTCCATTTCTTATTAAAGTGATGCCTTTTTTTTTCAAATACCCCTCAACTTCAACTTCAATTTGATCGAGTTTAGAGTTGATATTAGGTGGTCGAACTGGCCGCGCATGCAACATTGAATTTAGATTTACATCTTGGATAAACTTATATGAACCGGTTACAATATTCGTAATATCAGCCCCGCTGTAGCGTGTCTGAGATTTTCCGTAGAGATTTCCTGGCTTCACTTTTGCTTCAATATTAATTGCTTTATTGAATAACCTTCCCTCTTGAAGATCCCAATAATTAGTGATCCTGTCGGTTTCTCGTGAGCTTATCGTTCCATCAGTCACTTCCAAACTTGCAACACTAGTGTTTAATTCTCTGGCTGCTAATTCCATTAGAATCTCTCGTATTGTCGCAGAAGCCAATCGAATAGCATTGCCCGCCTCTTCCATTGAATTACTTCCAGAGGTCATACCTTCATTAGGGCTAAGAATAGTATCCGGCATAACCATCATTATCCTTTTAGGATCTAAATCAAGTTCCTCAGAAACTATTCTTGCAATTGCAGTTGAAATTTTTTGACCAATATCAACTTTTCCTATGCGAACATTAATCAGACCATCCATTGAAAATGATATCCAGGAATCAATTCCCGGGTTCTTCAATAAACTTGGATTTTTAGTCATTTTGCGAGTGATCCGATTGCATATTATTAATTGCAGTTAAAATCCTAGCATGCGAACCGCAACGACAAAGGTGCTTTTGAAGTGCTTTCAAAATATCCTGTTTTTTTGGACTAGGGTTTTTATCAAAAAGCGCTGTGGTTGCAATAATCATCCCGGGAGTACAATATCCACATTGCGCTGCAATTTCTGTTAAGAATGCTTTTTGGATGGCACTTAAAGTCCCATTCTCGGATACGCCTTCGATCGTAATAATACTCTTTCCAACTAGACTTGATGCTGCGATCGCACAACTAAAAGTGCTTTCTCCATCAACCAAGACAGCACAAGCACCACATTGTTCTGAACCACAACCTAATTTTGACCCAGTCAAATTTAGATTATTACGCAAAACGAAAAGAAGCGGCGTATCGCTCATTGCCTCAACGTCATAATTTTTTCGATTAACATGTAATGTAAAGTCTATCAAAGTCTCTTTCTTTCTTAAAAACTCCGACGGTTTAAGCCATTATCCACTTTAAAAAAAATGATTGATCTTAATATTTAAATTTAAATTTAAACAATTATTACAATAAATACTTATAATGTAAGTATGAAAATACAAACACGGATAACACAGGCGAATTTCAGTATTTTACTTGCTTGTTTTATTATGGCAACTATCGCTTGGGGCACGGTTTTTTATGGGCATAGCGTCTATTTAGATGCCTTTACACGGCTTGGTTCATGGAAAACGCAACAGATAACTACTGCGATTTTAATTTTTTGGTTATCCAGTCTACCTGGGACTTTATCTATTGGCTACTTAATAGACAGTAAAGGCCCCTGTAGTATAATTATACTTGGGGCATTATTTATTGGTTTAGCTTTAATAGGTTTAGGGCAAGCAACGGAACTCTGGCAAATTTTCCTGTGTTATGCACTGATGGGATTTGCATATCCAGCTATCGGTGCCGCGGGGATCAGTGCTACGCTAGCTCCGCATTTTTCAAAAAACTTTGGTTTAGCTTTGGGAATCGCCCTTACTGGAGCCAGCCTAGGCGGAGCGCTAATACCGTTCTGCATTATCTTTTTCATAGGAGCAGTTGGATTCAAAGCAACAACTTTAGTTCTGGGATTCTCCGTATTGGTGGTCTTATTTTGTCTCTCTATACTCTTTCAATACAAAACTCCAAAATCTGTATCAAAACAACCTGCCAAAATTAAAGATCAACACTTCCAATTCCACATCCTACGGAAACCTATTTTTTGGAGAATAGCTATAGCTGCCGCTTTAGGGTTAGGTGGGCAAGTTGGTTTTCTTGCTCATCAAATACCAATTGTAGCAGACAAAGTTGATCAATTAAGTGCAGCCTTCACAGTTTCCGTAGTGGCTATTTCAGCAGCAATAGGAAGGATTCTAATAGCATTTGCTAGCCGGCATATCTCAGTGAATAAACTGGCAGCGGCTAGTTATTTTATTCAAGGGGCAGGTATTGCTTATATAATTTTTGCCGAGACTTTTTCTATGATTGTGGTCGCATGTTCAATAGCTGGATTTGTAGTTGGGGGAATTGTAATGTTACCGCCCATGCTTATTCGAAATGCTTTTGGCTCTTTTTCATATGGTAAGAACTATGCAATGGCCAATGTAGTTTTATATATTTTCGCAGGTATTGGTCCATGGTTGGTCGGAGCAGCTCATGGCTCGACTAACTCCTACACCCTTGGATTGTCCGGATTAGTATTCAGTCAACTAATAGCAGCAATAATGATTTCAAGGCCTATAGCCCTACCCAAAACTAGCCTTTGAGTGCCTGCTGCATTTCTTCCTTCAAAGCATCCAATTCATTTTTGGTATCTAAAGCTTGTGCTCCTGAGGTTATTGTTTTTTCGCCAACGGTATTTTTATTGTTAAAAATACCCTCATCACTGTTAGGATCACCAAGATCCCAAGCCGCTGGGTCTGATGCAATCGTGTTTTGTTCAGGTGTGGCAGGTCCTGATTGCTTTCGTTTTTGATTAGTAAGCCGTATAGTTTCCGCCTTGGTTTCAGCTGTCACTTTTATAGTTGCCCTTTTGTCGAGAGGAAGGGAATCAAAGATTGTTTCAGCTTGCTGATAATCCTCAATCATGCCACTGTCTGCTGCCTTAGAAAGACGCCTAGCCACACCCTCAGTACCTTTAAGTTTTGTACTGTCGGCGAGAATGCGTAAACCTTGTTTTGTATTTGCATCTACTTGGTTATCGTCTGCCATCACTGGTCTCCACCCGTTAATCGCTTACTATAACAAAAAAAAACGGAAATTTCTACCATCGGCATTAAATGCGAAGAGTTTAGTTAATTTTGTTGTAATTTTGTTGTAATTTTGCCCATACTTTATGTGTCTATATGGCTAAACAGGAAAAGAATAATGATACTAATTGGACGAAACTTATCACCATTTGTGAGAAGAACTGCAGCAGTGATGAATATGGTGAATGCTCAGTATCAGCAGAAAATGCTATCTACCGCAGACGATCAAACTGAAATAAAAGAGTCCAATCCTATTGGAAGAGTCCCAGCGCTTATACTTCCTGATGGAGAAACACTGATCGATAGTAATGCTATAATAGACTATGTGATTGAGGAATTTGACACGAGCCGGCAGCTATTAGCTATTGAAGGGGCCGAGCGGCGGAAAATATTAAGGACCACCCTACTTTCTCATGGCGTAATGGAAAAGAGTGTAGCTATATCTTATGAACAAAACCGACGCCCAACTGAAAAAATTTATCCTGAATGGTTAATGTATTTAGAAGCACAGCTGAACCAAGGCCTGGATGCTTTGGAAAAAATTGCTTCATCTTCCTCTGAGTGGCTTCATGGGGATACTATCACTTTAGCCGATATAACGACTGTCTGCCTCATTGATTATCTCCGCATAAGAATGCCAGACAATATCGAGAGTAAAGGTATTTCGGCATTACTAGCGCTTTCGGAAAAGGCAAACGCTATCGACGCAATAGGTAAAACTAGACCCAATATCTAACTTAACTCAAATCTATTCGATTAATTGCACTTACCACTGCTTTAATAGGTGCCAAAGTAATTGAGGTATCTATGCCCACACCGAATACACTTTTACCATTTTCATCCGGCACTTTCAGTTCTATGTAAGCCGCCGCCTCAGATTCCGATCCAGCTGTTCGTGTGTGTTCTGTGTAATCCTTTAATCTGAAAGCTAAATCAAACTCATCCCTCATACCTTTTATGAAGGCCGCGATAGGCCCATTGCCGACTGCCTCTAATTTATGATTTTGACCATCAAGCTCAACCGTTGCTTTTATTCTTTCTAAATCATTAGACCGGGAAGCTCTTTCAGATACAAATGATATTAGAGTAAATGGTCCTTTTTGTTTTATAAATGTTTCCTCGAATGTTTCCCAGATTTTTACAGGGCTTATTTCCTGGCTGGTTGCATCCGTAATTTTCTGAATTATTTGGCTGAATTGCGCTTGCGCGGGTTTTGGCAATCGTATGGAATAATCATTTTCTAGGATATAAGATACGCCCCCCTTACCGGATTGGCTATTTACCCTGATAATGGCTTCATAATCCCGGCCTATATCCTTGGGGTCGATGGGTAAATAAGGAACCTCAAACAAGGGGCTATTTGCTGTTTCCATAGCTTTCATCCCTTTATTAATTGCATCCTGATGAGACCCAGAAAAGGCTGTGTGTACAAGTTCTCCGGCATAAGGATGACGCGGATGAATGGGTAGTTGGTTACAATGAATCGCTGTTTCCATTATCGAGTTAATATCAGAAAAATCTAATTCTGGATCTACTCCTTGGGTGAATAAGTTCAGCCCAAGTGTTACTATATCAACATTTCCTGTTCTTTCTCCATTACCGAACAAACATCCCTCTACCCTATCTGCGCCAGCCATTTGCGCCAGCTCTGCCGCAGCAATTCCCGTTCCTCGATCGTTGTGAGGGTGAACAGACAGAATTACCTGTTCCCTATTACTAAAATTCCGATGCATCCATTCAATTTGATCTGCAAAGATATTTGGCGTTGCCATTTCAACAGTTGAGGGAAGATTAATAATCGTTGGTCTGCTTGCTGTAGGCTTCCAGATTTCCATAACAGCTTCGCTCACCTCTAAAGCGTAATCAAGTTCGGTACCTGTAAAGCTTTCCGGACTATATTCTAAGCGGATATTGGACCCTTTACCTTCAAGCATAGGCATTCTATCACGGACCATCATCGCGCCATCAATAGCAATTTGTTTAACACCATCTCTATCTGACTCGAAAACGACTCTTCGCTGTAATGTACTCGTCGAGTTATAAAGGTGCACAATACAATTTTTTGATCCAACAAGACTTTCAAAGGTCTTTTGTATAAGCTCTTCTCTTGCCTGAGTAAGTACCTGTATTGTTACATCATCTGGAATTAAATCCTGCTCAATAATATCGCGAACAAAATTAAAGTCAGTATCGGATGCTGCCGGAAATCCAACTTCTATCTCTTTAAAGCCCATTTCTACTAGCGCTTTAAACATTCTATGTTTTCTGCCCGAATCCATAGGGTCAACTAGAGCCTGGTTTCCATCACGAAGATCTACGCTACACCAAATTGGGGCACTGGTGATCGTTTGGCTTGGCCACTGTCTTTCATTTATGGGAACTTGAGGATAACTTTGGTATTTTTCAATTGGCATACGTTTCATCGACACGCACTCCTATGCTGGGGTCCCAGAGAGCGCACACTAACGAGCGCATCATCCGTAATGCAAGTTTTCGTTTCTAAGTTTTTCATCTTATTTCGCTTAGTGTTATTTTGAAACTGATGTTATCAGAATGTCACATTAATAATTTCAAATTGTGCTAATGATTTTATTCTGAGAAAGTGGCTAGATTATTCGCTGCCTAACTGCCCGGCTCTACAAAAGAACCGGGTAAATAAGTTGCTTATTAATATGATCGGATCGTTTTCTCATCATGAAAATGATGATAATCATAGTCTATCAGATCGTCAAGATGACGATCTGATAGACTATGATTAAACATCGAGCAGAGATTAAAGTTATCGCCTTCCAAAAAGACGTTCAACATCTGTTAAATTAAGTTCGATATAGGTTGGCCTGCCATGATTGCATTGACCAGAGTGTGGCGTATTTTCCATTTCTCGAAGCAGGGCATTCATTTCCTCTATGTTCAAGGATCTGCCCGCCCTGACAGAACCATAACACGCCAGTGTTCCGCAGATCTGCCCTAGCTTATCTTCTAACGTAGTCGACGCACCCATGTCTTCGAGATCATCCGCAAGATCTCTTATTAAAGTTTGAATATCGGCGTCACCTAATAGACTGGGTACCTCTCTCACTATTAAAGCCCCCGGACCGAACTCATCAATGCTAAAACCAAACTTTCCAAAATCTATCTGTTGTTCAAGTAATCGGGCAAGCTTACTTTCTTCCAAGTCTACGATCTCGGGTATAAGCAAAATTTGTCTCTTTATACCATCATTCTGAAGTGCTTTTTTCATTTTCTCGTAAACAAGCCGTTCATGAGCAGCGTGTTGGTCGGTTATGATGATACTATTTTTATTTTGTGAAACTATATAAGTTGCATGAAGTTGTGTCTTCGCTGCACCTAGAGGAAATTGTAAATAGTCTTCTATAACTCCTGTATGCGGGTCAACCGTTTCCTCCGAACTTGAAGCCAGAGAATCAGACTCGGAAGGTTTTTGAAATTCATAAGCTGTCTCTTTTAATTTGCTTGCGCTAGGAGGAAGTGTGGAAATATGTCTGCTGGTATATTGGGAGAACCGCGGGTTTATTGGGGTGTTAGCAGACCTATTGAAAACGCCAAGGGCAGCTGTTGAGACCGTTGAAGAGGCACGATGGCCTGCCTCAGCCAATGCATTTTTTAAACTCCCAACAATCAACCCACGAACCAAACCCGGTTCCTGAAAACGCACTTCTGTTTTAGCGGGATGGACGTTTACGTCAACTGCCCCCGGGGGAGTGTTGAGAAACAAAGCTACAATCGGGTGTCTATCATAAGCAACAAAATCAGAGTAAGCACCACGCACCGCACCATACAGCAACTTGTCCCGTATAGGACGACTGTCTATGAAGAGAAATTGATGGCTCGAGGTTCGTCTGTTCATTGTTGGGAGCCCAATAAATCCTGTAAGCACAAATCCCTCTCGTTCAGATTGTATTGCTAACGCGTTGTTTTTAAATTCCTGCCCCATGACATCTGCTAAGCGCGCAAGCTTGGTTTTAAGAAAATCGCCTTGCGTTGCATTCAATCTAATACTGGTTCGCTCTCCATCGCTAAACGTAAATGCGATATCAGGGTTTGCCATTGCCAGCTTTCGAATAACATCGGCCGCTAAATTAAACTCGGTCCTGACTGTTTTTAGAAATTTTAATCTCGCTGGAGTGGCATAAAATAGATCCCTAATTTCTACTCTTGTACCGGTCTTGATAGATGCTGGTAATGGTTCAGCAGCTAATCCTCCCTCGATTATAATTTTCCATGCATCGTCTGAGTCCAGCGAGCGAGACGTAATTTCCATTCGGCTAACTGACGCGATGGAAGGCAAGGCTTCACCCCGAAAACCGAGCGTATTGATTTGGGTTAAATTATCGTCCGGTAGTTTGGAAGTTGCATGCCGTTCAATCGAGAGTGAAAGCTCTTCTCTAGACATACCGCACCCATTATCGGTTACGGTCATCAAGGTACGGCCACCCTCTCGCATGATTACATCAATTCGGCTAGCACCGGCATCTATGGAGTTTTCAACTAATTCCTTAATTGCACTTGCTGGGCGTTCTATTACTTCTCCAGCCGCTATTCTATTAACGAGTCCTTCCGGCAACCGCCGTATTACGCCGATTAAAGATTGATTATCACCATTATCTGCTAAGGCCATGAGCTTTTTCTACATATAGATAACAAATACTGAACTTACACTATATATAGACTTCACATGTTGAGTCGACTCCATAATGAAGAATCGAATGCGAGGATAACTCACAAAATATAAATAAATCTATCTAAAGGGTGATTTATTGCAGGATATGATTGTTAACTTGCGTGCTATTTGGCTAGTTGTTCAGAAGTGATGACCGGAGGTTATTGATGGAGAGCATAATGAAGTTTACTGGAAAGATCGCAGTCATAACTGCTGCCGCAAGTGGAATAGGACGTGCTTCAGCAATTCTCATTGTAGAACAGGGCGGCACAGTAATAGCGATAGATACAGATGACAGACGCCTTGAGAATATGAGCTCCGAGTGCTCTAATCTTAAAGGAAAGCTATCAACCTATTGCATAGATGCTACAAATAAAGAAGCAGTGACAAAAACGATTTCAGAAATTTTGACGACTAATAAAACTATCGACATTTTAATAAACGCTGTCGGTGGAAGTACTATAATCAGCAACCCAAAAGCTCGGGTAGATGAGCTATCATTAGACGATTGGAAAGGCATCTTAAATTTTAATCTGGACAGCATGTTTATGTTCACAAACGCTATCGTCCCATTCATGAAGCGACAAGGTGGAGGTAAAATAGTCAATCTAGCATCTATCGCAGGCAGGGGTTTTAGCGATGTCAGCAGCAGTGCTTACGCGACCGCAAAGGGAGGTGTCATAGCATTTACAAAGAAAACAGCACGAGAGCTTGGACCATTTGGTATTACCGTTAATGCAATAGCGCCTAACACAACGCTCAGCGAAAGGATCCGTCCTCGTTGGGAACAACAAAGTCCACAAGATCAGGTAGAACAGATTGAAAAGATACCCCTTCGTCGGATGGCGGAACCGATAGATCAAGCAAAGGTAATTTGCTTTCTAGCGTCTACAGACGCAGATTATGTAACGGGCCAAACCATCGATGTTTCTGGCGGTTTAGTTTAGGTGTTGATATTTTTGAAGGAGTAGAAAATGACAAAGAGCGATTTGTATAAAAAAGGCGACGCTATGCGTAGAAGTATGTATGGAAACGCCGCTTACGAAAAAGCAAATGATACCGTTTACGGTGATCCAATTATGCGCAAGTTTTTAGACGTAGCAACTGAAACAGTTTTTGGCGCACTCTGGACACGCCCAGGGTTAGACACTAAAACGCGTGCATTGATCTGTGTGGTATCCGACATCGCTACGTCACGAGAAGAGGAATTAGCCATACATATACGTTTTGCTATTGGTCAAGGATGGACTGAAGATGAATTACTGGAGACTATGCTGCACTTATCTGGGTATATAGGTGTACCATCAGTCCGAGGTGCAATGCTTGTAGCTAAACGGGTTTTCGCTGAAATGAAAGAAGAAAACTCGCAATAAAAAGTGTCATCGTGACGCTGAGGTTTCTGGCTTGATTAAAGAATATAATATACCCACTATTCTACCGCAGTCCGTCTTTACCTTCTGCATCTTCTGCCTTTAGTCCTCCCACCCGTGGTAAAGGTCTGCCAGAATCAGTGATAGCGATAGCAACTAAAATTTCATTTGCTCTGGGAGCATCATTGATACGTACTTCCATGCCGTCAAAGTGGCTCCTTATATACGCCGCATCTTTGTGACCGAGAGGAATATCCAAAGTATCCCCCATCGACCCCCGTTTTTTAGACGATGGTACCAACGCAGCACCTTTCCCCACCTCTCTTCGAAGTGGAGCTCCCATTCGCGGATGTAATAAAGCAGCTCCATGTTCTAATTCTCCATTCTCTCCAATTAAAGCTGCCTTACCATAACTTTGGGCTTCCGAAGGCTCTATTCCCAAGGCTTCAATGCATCTTTTTCCTAACAAGCTTCCTAACTGCTCGCCAATACTCATCAAATCTTCGAGATCTTCCTGATAAAACTCTGCAAATGGATTCTGAATTACCGCTATAGCGGCGGCTCTTCTAGTTGGCGGACTAATTGTTTTTCCCATCTCGGAATGTATTTCATCAACAGTTGTTACCAACTTTCTAATTTTTGCGGTGGCCATAATGAAAGCTCCTTTAGATTTTGATCCATGTGAGAATCATTATTATATTTTGGCGTTACAATTTTGGGTTAAGATGTGCCTCGACCCAACCACCCTAACAATACCCTGAAGACTAATCGTTGCTGCTTTTATGAGACCTCTATCAATATAATCAACAGCACGATCACAACCCTGTGCAACCGCCCTCTCAGCCAACTTTTGGGGCAACTTTGCAACGTCCACGGTGACAAGCTGATCGGCTAGATCACTGTCAGGGGAAAGTTCGTTTGCAGGTATCTTTTTCACCAGTGTCGTATCCTGCACGTCCACCGCGTTTGCTATTAATGTCGCCGCAGCATCGGCTTGCGCAGAATTTTTAGCTAACACGGTGACAGCATCTGCTATACCGAGTGAATGACTTCGTCCATGCCTTCCACTCGTGGCTATACCATTAATGTTATCTATTTGAGTTATTGTAGTCGTTCCCCAAATGGCTCTTGTTTTTAAATCTGTAATTATACCAATATTAAAAACTTCATCATCCTTTAGGTATATTGCGATATCACCACCATTATTCACATAAGCTTTACGCAATTTGTTATTTTCGCATAATATGCTTAGCATATAATCTGCTACAGCCCCCGCTACTGCAGCCATTGGCGTTATAAAAGTTGGGTGGAATGGATAAACAGCATCCTGCATTCTCAACCCTATAGCACTTTTTAATAGTTTTTTGTTTTGGGAGACTGGAGCCCGCAAAAGAGAGAGTTCCGCGACTAGGTCAATTAGAATATGATTAAATTTTATTTGAGCTTTTTCATAAGCAGAACGCACGACTTCGTGATCACCGAAGGCCTCAATAATTAAATCTATTGGCCCATGATTTAAATGAAGACGGTTACCATCATTCAAAATCCCTGATTGAGGCAAATTATGCATCAGGATTTTCTTTTTTTGTCTGACTAAAATATTTATTGTCTCTTGGCCATGGATTATTCAGGTTTGGAGTTTTACGAATATCAGATCTCAGAATATGATCATTTTGTGGTCCGAGAATACCTTTGAGAGCCTCTTCAGTAGGTTGGATATAATCCATATGCCCGCCTAAGGCTTTATAATCCTCTGCGCGCATCGTGAATTCAATCGGGGCCACCAAAGCTGGCGTTGGAACATAACCAAAAGAATTTTTGGGCATTCTGGTAACATCAACCATGAGGGTTATTCCGCCACCCGGCCAAATATACGTCGGGGCCCCACCGCAAGTCACGCGCGTTAGCATGTTTTTAACTGACCTTGTTAATAGTACAGGGTTTTCTGTTACACCCGCTCTGAGCGATCCGCCGGCCCCCCCAATAAATAAAACGGTGCAAAGCGCAGGTTCACAATTTTCGGTTATTATAGATATCGGTTTTTTTAGATTTTCTGGGATTTTCTTTTGAATTGGGACTAAACTTTCATCAAGCTCAAAGTAAGCAAATTGATCCCCTGTTGTTGATATCATCAGAAGCGACTGGCCAGGAGATGCTATTTTTGGATTAAAATCGTCTAAAATTTCTAGTGGATTCTGGATGTCTGTACCACCCCAGCCATTTCCAGGTTCGGCAACTTGAAAATATCTCCCCGGGGTTGATTTGCGCCCATTTATTCGTATGCCTGTATCGGGCCAATCAATCACCTTTCCTGCTTGATGCTCCGATACCACGCCCGTGATATGGTCATCAACGATGACCACTTCATCAACCAGTCCTTTCCATTGAGCGGCGAACATACCAATTGTTGCAGATCCACATCCGACCCGCATACGTTTTTCAACGTATCCATCGATGATAGGTGGTTTCCCCGCTTGAACAGTAATATCGCTACCATCGTCGATCGAAAGCTCTACTGCCTCAGAATTACAAAGATTAAGCATTGTGGAACAGGTAATTCTACCTTCTTTTTTTGAACCTCCCGTTAAATGATTAACCCCCCCTATTGACAGCATTTGTGATCCATATTCACCTGTCGTCACATGACCAACGGGTTCACCATTGGCACGTACTAAGGAAGTCTCCGAACCGATGTGCCGATCCGTGTCAATTTTAACTTTAACTCCACAATAACTATAAATGCCCTCTGTAACGACAGTTACAATGTCAATATCATCGACCTTACTACTGACTATGAAGGGTGCGGGTTTATAATCTGGATATGTAGTACCGGCACCAACAGCCGTAATAAAAGAGTCCGGTTTAGGCAAAATACTACCATCCCAGTCCGTTTCATCTGTTAAAAATGGAACTAGGTGCACTTCTTCATCATATTCAATGATAGTTAATGGATCCACTCGTATTAGTTCACCGTTTTCATTAGCGTAGCGGTCACAAGCGCCCGATTTATTTTCGGCGATGTAACACATAACTGGACAGGCATCACAACGTATTTTTGTAACGCTGGAGGGATTTTCAGGCACTTTAGAATTCCACCTCTTTCATAGCACTTAAAACCCTTGCAGGCGTAGCAGGTAATGTATTAATTTTTGCACCCGTTGCATTTCGAATTCCATTCAGAATAGCTGGAGCTGTTGGGATTAAAACATGTTCACCAAGTCCTTTGATGCCATTTGGAACATCACATGCTCTATCTTCTACAACAAAAATATCTATATCAGGCATGTCTCCAATAGTTGGAATGAGATAATCGTGTAAATTATCTGTTACTCCTGGCTGATATTCTTCCATCAATGCAAGACCAATGCCCTGAGCGATCCCTCCCTCAATCTGTCCTTCTACCAAAGTAGGATTAACGGCCTTTCCCACATCATGGGCAGCTGTGATACGGTCTATTACTACCGTACCTAATTCAGTATCTACAGTCAGCTCTGCGATTTGAACCCCATAACCATACAATGCATAAGGATCACCCTGGCCATTTTCGTCTAAAGGTGTCGTGACTGGGTCATAACTTTCTTGAACACTTAAGACATAGCCAAATTCATCGAAGGGTAGGCGACACAGGTCAACTTGATGATACTGTCCGCTATCTTCAATATATAGGCCGGTTGGACCAGATTTAATTCGTGCATTCTCACCCACATTAGCGTGCCGGAGAATTTTCTCTCTCAATGCCTTACCCGCTAGTGAGGCAGCTCCCCCTGATATAAAAGTTTGTCTTGAGGCCGATGTCTTGCCTGCATCTGGAGTTAAGTCTGTATCAGGCCCTATAAGCTCGATTGAATTAATATCAGTCTGTATCGCGTCGGCAACAATTTGCGTTATAACTGTATTGGAACCTTGGCCAATATCTGTTGCACCCTGATGGAGAATAATCTGACCATTTTGTCTTATCCCTATCCTAATGGCAGAGGGGTTCGCGATCGAGGTATTTCCGCACCCATACCAACAGGTCGCTATTCCAACTCCCTTTTTTTTGTGGATGCTTTTACCTAACGCGTTGTTGTATTGGCTACTGTATTTTTTGGCACGTTCCCAGGCGGGACGCACAGCCTCTAGACACTTTGTTATCCCAACTCCAGAACTAAAAACCTGTCCAGTGACTGTAGGGGTACCGTTTCTGAGAGCATTTATCATTCGAAAATTAAGTTCATCAGCACCTGCTTTTTGAGCTAATTCAGATAAGGATGTTTCAAGTGCTATTGCCGTTTGTGGAACTCCAAATCCTCTAAATGCACCAGCTGGCACATTATTCGTGTGAACTGCTCTACTTTTTGCTAAATAATTAGCAACTTGATATGGACCAGATGCATGCACTGGGACGCGATTGGCGACCGTAGGCCCCCAACTTGCATATGCCCCCGTATTAAAAACTCCATGAAAATCAATAGCGGTGATTTTAAAATTTTCATCACAACCGACTTTAATAGAGATCTCCGACGGGTGACGTTTAGTGGTGGTTCCCATTGATTCATGCCTTGAATAAACGATCCCAACAGGCCGGTTCAACTTCCAGGCAGCCAGAGCAATATATGGTTGATAAGATAGATCGAGCTTGGACCCAAAACCACCACCACATCCGGTGGGTATTATTCTTACATCCTCTGATCCTATGCCAAGTATTTCAGCTATTGAGTCCTTATTCATGAAGGGCGCTTGTGTACATCCTTGGATAATGATCCGATCTCCATCACGTAAAGCATATCCAGCTTCCGGTTCAATATAAGCATGTTCTATAAAAGGAGTTTTATATCGATTTTCTATTACATGAACAGAATTAAGAAGCGCTCCTTCAGCATTTCCGCTGGCAACATACCCCTCAGTGAGTATATTGTTAGGTCTCTCTGCATGTAAAACCGGAGCGCCACTAACAGTTGCTTCCGCCGGCTCTAATACAGCAGGCTCACGCACCCATTGAATTGGGAAACTGTCTGGTTCAAACTTCCTTATAGCTTTTGGTTCTCCAACGACCGCAGCAACGGCTTCCCCGGCAAATTTTGTTTTATTTTGTGCAAAAATTGGTTGATCTGAAAAACCTGGTATGACCCCAAAATGATTTTTTCCTGGAACGTCATCTGCTGTTAAAATATCTATGACACCAGGATTATCCGCTAAAAATTGGGAAATATTATTAATTGTAAACTTAGCTGATTCAAATGGGGATCTTAGAACATGGATAACTAATGTTTCTTCGGGGAAATCATCTGCGCCAAAAACCTCTCGTCCAGTGACTTTTTGAACGCCATCAAGACGATTGATTCTCGATCCTACTACCGTGTTGGAATCACTGTTTTTCTTTATTCTTGTATATTGACCTCCAGTAACCGCCATTACACTCTCTAATATCTTTTTATATCCTGTACAGCGACAGAGTACGCCTCCCAAAACATCCTCTATATCTTTGGGCTTGGGATTTTCCTTATATTTGTGCAACCACTCTGCACTGATAAGCATTCCGGGCATACAAATCCCGCATTGACTGGCCCCATAATCCAAAAATGCTTGTTGCATGTTTGAGAGTGTCTTACCGTCTTCTAAACCCTCTATTGTTGTAATATAGCCGCCATCAATTTGGCCCATCGGAAGAAGACAAGAACAACATAAATCGTCATTTAAAATAATAGAACAAGAGCCGCAATCACCAGAGTTGCAGCCTACTTTGGTTCCGGTCAATCCAAGTTTACCTCTTAGAACATCACTTACGCGATCCATAGGCTCACAATCTACTTCTACTTTTCTACCATTTAAGTTGAAGGTAATCATTCAGCCTCATCTCTATTTTCGAATGAAGCTATCGACCGCTGGATTAGAATTTTACTTGCTGTTTTCCTATATGTTGCCGGTGCCCTCAAGTCGGTGATGGGCGTTAAAATATCGAGATGTACTTCGTCTATAAATTGTATGGCTTCTCTAATAGTTTTACCTGCAAGCAGTTTTTCCAATTCAAATAAACGCTTAGCCACCGCAGAGCAGGCCCCAATAGCTAAAGCAGCCCTTTTAATGGTTCCATTTCTACTGACACTCATTTTCAGGGCAATCATAGTCATGGATATTACCAAATATTTTCTTATCCCTAGCTTTTTAAATACCGAAAAAGATTCCAAATCAGTTTTAGGAACCTTTATGGAAGAAACAATTTCGTTTTGTTTTCGAACGGTTTCACGATTTCCTATTATAAAATCCTTTAGTGCCACGTCTCGTGTGCCACTTACCGAAGCAAGTTCGACACTTGCATTCAGGATCATTAAGGCTGGCACTCCGTCAGCCGCCGGACTTGCATTACAAATATTGCCGACAATTGTTGCCCTGTTCTGTATCTGAATTGACCCAATTTCAATAGCTGCCTGTTTTAGAGCGTTAAAGCCAAGAGGGAGGTTCGTTTTTATCAATTCAGTCCAAGTTGTTAGTGCGCCTATTTTCCAACAAGAATCATGCTCGGTTATTCCTTTAAGATTACATATATTTGTCAAGTCGATGAAAGAAGCGTCTATACTTCGCTCCCCTATAGAAGGATAGATATCAGTTCCACCTGCTAGTATACGCCAGGTGTCTTCGGACATTAACGCTATCGCTTCATCAAAGCTTTTAGGACGGACATACATAAACGTTGCTTACTATATTCATTTGCACACAAACAAGTTTAACAGCAACATTCCCGCCGTCAATAAAACAAGCCAATCAAAAAATGATGTTGGAGTTACGTAACCGTCGTGTGCGATTTGAAAATAAAAAAATTAATTAAATACCTTTTTCTTTAAACACCTCACGCGCTTGGCGAAAACCATCAACGGCACACGGAAACCCGGCGTAGCCTCCAACCTGAATAAGAATTTCAGCAATTTCATCTTTTGAAACTCCATTATTGATGGCTCCTTCAAGATGCAGTCTGAATTCATGAGGTCGGCCTAATGCGGCTAGCATAGCAATATTAATCATACTGCGCGTTTTGAGAGGTAATCCTTCTCTGCCCCAAATTGCACCCCACGCATGGGTGGTTATAAATTCTTGTAATTTCATGCCAAATTCGTCGGCATTATTTATGGAATTTTTTACATAATCTTCACCCAAAACAGTTTTTCTTGTCTCAAGTCCTTGGTCAAATAAAACTTTGGTGTCCATTTTTATCTCCATTGATTATTAAGTATTGAATTCAATAAACATATTTCAAAGTGCTCACTCTGAAATTTATTGAAGCGTTTCAAATGACTTTGATTTAATCAAGTCAAAATCAATATTGGCTCCTAAGCCCGGCACATCAGGGGCTGTTATCATGCCATTTGAGTCTGGATTGAGGTCATCGATTATTCCATATTTTTGAGCACCGGAAGGTAATAGGACTTCAAAAAACGTAGTGTTTTTAATTGCTAAAATAACATGAAGGTTTGCCCAATTATTTAACGAATTACCACCATGATGAATTTCATAGTTCATACCAAATGCTTCCGCTAAGTGAGCCGTTTTCATCAATGCTGTGATACCGCCTTTAACGGCAACGTCGCCTCTAAGATAGTCTGTAGCTTTGTTGATAATCCATGGTACGTAATTGGTAAACCCACCTGGTGAGTATTCAGTCGCCATGAGCGGAATGGACAGCTTTTCCCGAAGTTTTATGCACCCCATGAGATCGTCATCAGCTAATGGGTCTTCATACCAAAAGAAGCCCAGTTCTTCTATCGCTCGGCCGACCTTTATAGCATGATCATAGGTATAAGCCCACGTAGAATCTAACATGACGTCAAAATCTTCACCAACCGATTTACGAACCTGCTTACAAACCTCTATGTCCTTTCGCCAAATTGTTGGCGGGTGTATTTTATAGGCGGCCCACCCATCTTTTTTATATTGCAGTGCCTCTTCCGCATACTCTTCTGGCTCAGACAAGATGGCAGAGGACGCATAGGCTGGAATTTGGGTTCTAAAACCGCCCAACAACTTGTACAACGGCACTTCAGCAGCCTTTGCAGCTATATCGTGCAACGCAACATCGATAGCCCCAATTGATCGCAGTGTTACTTTACGGTTTTGTTTCCACATATTCTGGTATATTTTTTCGCGATCCAGCGGATCTTCCCCCATAACCAGGGGTTTTAGAAACTGTATTAATCCTTTGCAATCCACTTCTGCGCTATAAGTTGCAGATCCGAGAAAAGCATATCCATCAATACCATCGTCAGTTCGAATTTTTAAAAGGCCAAGCGCAGTTTCGCCTGTCAGATTACTTGAACCAGCAGCATATTTGGTTACAGGAATATCGTTCCACTTGAATAATGTTAGGGTAAGGTCGTCGATTTTCATTGGCACGCATCCTCAGATTATTTTGTAATTTGATCTAACGCTTTAATGCTGTTTCGATAAACCTCAGAGGTCTAGCAGAAAGATCATAAATCATATTATTATCTAATGGCTGATTAATTCTTAAGGCTCTAGCTTATTCACAGGAGGAATTCAAAATTACAGAACTGTAATGAATCAATTTCATATATTTCACTAATAGTAATATTACGGTATTTATTCAAAGAGTTTACGCAAAACCCAGAGGGGGGAAAAATGGATTACGACGTTGTTGTGATAGGCGCTGGAAACGCAGCCATGTGTTCTGCTTTAGCGGCAGAAGAAGTTGGTGCGAAAGTCCTTGTTTTAGAGGCGGCAACGGAAGAACTAGGCGGAGGGAACACTCGTTATACTGCAGGTGCTATTCGCACCGTTTACAATGGCGTTGACGACCTTAGAGAACTAATGCCCGACCTCACAGACGCCGAGTGCGAAATAACAGACTTTGGAACCTATACGGAAGATCAGTTTTTCGACGATATGTTTCGTGTAACAGAGTACAGAACTGATCCCGAACTTGTCGAAATTCTGGTAAAAAATAGTTTCAATACGCTTAAATGGATGCGTGAAAAAGGCATACGGTTTGCTCCTATTTGGGGACGTCAAGCATTTAAAGTAGACGGACGGTTTGTTTTTTGGGGAGGGCTTACCGTAGAGGCGTACGGCGGGGGACCCGGGCTTTGTGAAGCACTCTGGGAGTCAGCAAAAAAACGTGGGATAAAGATTTTATTCGAAGCTAGGGCGTTAGACCTCATTACTGATGGAAACCAAATAACGGGAGTAAAGGTCCGACATCAAGGCAAAATTCAGGAGATAGGTGCAAAGTCCGTTGTATTAGCCTCTGGCGGTTTCCAGGCCAATACTGAATGGCGAACGCGATATCTTGGGCCCGGCTGGGATTTGGCTAAAGTCCGAGGCACTCCCTACAACGTCGGGGATGGTATTCGAATGGCGACAGATATTGGCGCAAGTACCAAGGGGAACTGGTCCGGATGCCACGCAGTAGGATGGGAGAGAAATGCACCTGAATTTGGCGACCTAGCTGTTGGTGATGCTTTTCAGAAGCACAGTTATCCGTTTGGAATAATGGTCAATGCTACAGGAAGGCGTTTTGTGGATGAAGGGGCTGATTTTCGTAATTATACGTATGCGAAATATGGTCGTGTTATCCTTAATCAACCTAACCAATTTGCCTGGCAAATCTTTGATCAGAAAGTTACTCATCTTTTGAGAGATGAATATCGTATCAAACAAGTAACAAAAGTTACTGGTAATACAATAGAGGATTTGGCAAGTAAGTTAGAGGGTGTTGATGCAGTCGCCTTCGTAGATGAAATAAAGCAATGGAACGCAGCAGTCCAACAAGACAAGCCCTTTAACCCAAATGTAAAGGATGGACGAGGCACGGACGGGCTTGATATTCCAAAGTCCAACTGGGCAAATACCTTAGACGAAGGTCCTTTTGAAGCATACCAGATCACATGTGGTATAACGTTCACGTTTGGTGGTGTTCGCATTGATGTTAATGCGCAGGTTCAGAATACGGATTATCAACCTATTGAAGGTTTATTCTCTGCCGGTGAGATGGTTGGTGGGATCTTCTACTTTAATTATCCTGGTGGTAGCGGGTTAATTAATGGAGCAGTATTTGGAAAAATAGCTGGAGAATCAGCGGGACGAGCCGCGGTAGGGGAACACCGCTCCGCCGCTGAATAACGAATTCAGTGCGTATAAAAAGTAGTATATTAGAGAAACTATTTTCTCTAATATACTACCCCGTTTCCATGGGTAAACTCTCATCATTAGCCCACTCAGACATGGAGTTGTCATAGAGGCCAACGTTCTCATAACCCAACATAAAAAGGAGCATTGCGGTAGCGCTGGCCGCTATACCACCCCCGCAATAAGTCAATATTCGTTCCGCCTTGTCCACTCCTACCTCTTTAAACTTTTGAGCGATTTCATTTGGAGATAAAAACATGTTGCTATCCAAATTAACAAGACTCGATGTGGGTACATTTTCACTTTTAGAGATCCGACCTGGACGCCCATATATTGTTCCACCAGTAGCCATATGTTGCGCTTTTGACAGCGCGTTGATTGTACAAACAGAATGATCATCAATAGCTTTTTGCACCTCATCTTTATTCGCTATGAGGCCGGGTTGTAAATTAGGCGTGAAAGTGGTCGGTAGATATTGAGCGGATTTTGCAGATACTGGGTACCCTTTTTGCTGCCAATGTATGAGCCCCCCATCCAACACCTTGGCATTGTCAAAACCAAAGGTTTTTAGCATCCACCAAATTCTGGTCGCCCATTGCGGAGAGGTCGTGCTATACAAAATTACTGTATTATTATCCCCTAATCCCTTCTTACTCACGGCCGCAGCAAAATCTTCTCCACGAGGAAAGGTAAAACGTAATTCACTATTTTTATCGGAGAGTTCTTCTTGTAAATCCAAAAAGTCTGCTCCCGGTATATGAGCTTTATTGTAGTCATCTCGACCACTCCCGACTGTGTATGTCTTTGTCGGGTGAGGTAAAAGATGGGCGGTGCAATCATATATTCTAAGGTTAGTGTCTTGCAAATTGTCAAACAACCATTCTGCCGTTACTAGGTATTGTGGGTGTTTAAAGTTATCATTGCCTTTTACCATTTTTGCTTCCCATAGAGGTTTAAGATTTATTAAGTGTAAACTTTTTCTAGCTGGATTTTATAATATGCTAATTTTCGAAAACGCTCGAATAAAAATGGCTAAATTACCCTATAATGTTCAAGGAATAATTTGGATGGGCCTGGCGGGGCTCATTTTTGCATCTTTTATGGGGATTGTTCGGCACGTTGGGACCTCTTTAAATCCGGTTCAAGTAGCCTTTCTGCGCTATGGACTAGGTTTAATTTTCATGCTCCCATTTTTTCTTCAATTAAGGCTAATTGATGTAAAAAAGGCACGTTTTTCTTTACACTTAATACGCGGACTACTTCATTCTATCGGAGTGATGTGTTGGTTCTATGCGATGAGCCGAATTCCGATAGCTGATGTAACAGCTATCGGTTTCACTGGACCTGTTTTCGCGACGATCGGTGCTGCTATCTTCCTTGGTGAAGTCGTTCGGATAAGAAGAATTTTAGCTGTATTTATTGGGCTACTGGGCGCCGTGATAATTTTACGTCCTGGCTTTGCACAAATTGAGTTAGGCGCACTTCTAATGCTTATCGCTGCACCAGTGTTTGCAATATCCGATTTACTTTCAAAAGTTCTGACCCGACAGGAGAGTCCGTCGGCTCTAGTAGCCTATCTATCCGTTTTTGTAACTTTGACTATTATGGGTCCTGCTTTGTATGTATGGCAATGGCCTACATGGGAAGAATGGGCCTGGATGTTTTTAACAGCAGGATTAGCCACATTGGGGCATCTTTGCATGATTAAAGGAGTTAAAATTGCGGAGCTATCTGCACTTCAACCAATAAAATTCTTACAGTTGTTCTGGGCTGCTCTGATCGGTTATTTAATTTTTTCAGAAGTGCCAGAAATATGGACCTGGATTGGATCGGCCATAATTATCGCAAGCTCAACTTATATTGCTCATAGAGAAGCTGTAGCGAAGCGAAAAACTGGATGTTAAGAAGAGGAGGTTTTTTAAAACTCAATTAGCCACTTTTGAGAAAACTATGACGTAAATCAAATTGGCTTTGGTTCAGAGATATTAAACTTAGCCGAAAATTCTTTTAATCCGTTAAGCAAACCGGGGTACAATTCTAATCCATTTTCTACAGCTTTAGCCTTGTTTGCAAACGCATTGTCGCCAGGAAGCCTTACACTTTCTACTCCATCGGCTGGGGGATTACTTCGACAACTTTCTGCTAACCACGAGGTTTGTCGTATAAATTCTTCTGTCCCTCCAAACGCCGCAGGGTCTGTGACTTTCAGATAAACGGCTGCCCCCCAACCTTCTGGAGGGTCTGCCCGCCCCAGCCCTGATAGCCCCTGGGTTAAAGCCTCAATCATTAATGCTAAGCCAAAACCCTTATGGCCATATTCTTTCCCGCCTATTGGCAAAATCGTTCCGGGCGGATCGGTAAACAAAACGGCTGGATCATCGCTTGGTTGTCCAAATTTATCCTGGACCCAATCTCCAGGAAGTTTTTTCCCTTCGGAGAATAAGCGTCCTGTCAGACCATTGGTAGTAATAGATGCGCTTATATCAATAAGGATAGGGTTATCGCTCGTTGGAATTCCTACGGCTATCGGATTGGGTGTAAAGGCAGGTTTTGTGCCGCCATAGGGAGCGACACTAACAATCGATGGATCCGAGGATGCTAGCTCTATCATGCAGCCCTTTTCAGTAGCCCTAGAGAGAAATGCGGCAAGACAGGCAATATGACCACTCCGTCTTATAGCTATTGTTGCCGTGCCATATTTTTTTGAGCGCTCTATTGCAAGATCGATAGCCTTGGCTGTAAGCCAAACACCGGAAATTCTTTGACCATCCCAAGTTATCGTAGCACCTCTGTCTGCAACAACTAAAGGATCGCCAGTACCCTTCATCAAACCGTTCTCCAAACCAGACAAATAAGCAGGGGCTTGCGCTATTCCATGAGTGGTGTGTCCCATTAAATCTGCTTCTACAAGCAGTGGGGCAACAATCGCCGATTTATCCGCATCCATTCCAGCAGCCACAAAGAGGGCTTCAATATAAAGTATGAGGTCGTTGCTTTGATATCGATTGGCCATTCAATTTTCATCCGTTATTGGTTAGTATTTAATGTAAAACGTTCGCGGCATTAACACATTTGATCATCTTGAGATAATATATTATGCGGCACAAGAACATTATATAAAAACTATATCTGGAAGTACTATGCGTTATGAAAATTTACTTTCTAAAATAAAGATTAAAATAATACTTAAATATGAATTTTATTCGACTTGAACGTGTGCGATTTGATTGATAGGAAATAACCGAGATTCTCATGGGAACTATTTTGGAAAAGTGCAGAAAATGGGCGATGTAATTGCATTTATCAAGGCTATACTTCGACGTATTTTAACTCGGGAGCGAGCCGAAATAGGGATGGCGATGTGTGGATTGGTGGCATTAGTTACCCCACTTTTGCTTTGGGTTTCCTGGTCACCAGACATGTTAAAAGCGATCCTTGCAATGGGTTTTGCATCTTTCCTTTTGGCTACATGGTTTGCCCAATACGCTTGCCCAGAAGCTTTAGATATAGGTCAAGAGACATTACCAAAACCCGGAGAACTTCCCGTATCAGGAACTAAAGCTGATACTATCAGCATTCACCCACCTCAAGACCAATCGGAAAATAGTAAAAAATAATTTAATCTTAGGATCCAAAAAAATGAAAAGCGGAATGATTAGTTTTGGAATCATGGAACGTGTAATATTCGGTGAGGCCACTGCGGTAGCTATCGCAAAAGAAGTAGAGCGTATCGGAGCCAAAAAGGTTTTCCTTCTAGTTGGAGGAACGCTTAATAGAGAAACAGATGAGGTAACGAAAATTATATCCACTCTAGGACCTCGGTTTTGCGGCCTACATGACAATATGCCTGCTCATTCACCACGTGATGCAGTTATTGAATGCGCGAATGCTGCTCGGGAATCTAAGGCTGATCTATTAGTCACTTTTGGTGGTGGTTCTGTGACAGACGGAGGAAAAGCCGTAACTATTTGCCTTGAGCATGGAATCACAGATATAAATGGTCTGGAACCATATCGTACTACAGTAGATGAGGCAGGTAAAAGACACTTTCCCGAATATAGCGCTCCAACAGTTCGACAAATAGCGGTTCCAACTACTTTGTCTGGAGGAGAATTTAACGCTAGAGCAGGTGTCACCGAGCCAAGATTAAAACTTAAACAATCCTATGTCCATCGTGGCATAATGCCTATTTCAGTAATCCTTGATGGCGAAGTTACTAGGCATACACCCGAATGGTTATTTTTATCAACCGGTATTCGAGCGGTAGACCATGCCGTGGAAACTTACTTATCATTAGATGCTAACGATTATTGGGATGGCGCCGTACTGCACGCACTTCGATTATTGAGTGAGGGTTTAACTAGAGTTAAGTCAAACCCTGATGACTTCGAAGCACGTCAGAAGTGTTTAATGGGAGCCTGGTTATCGATGACCGGTATTGTATCCGGATGCCGCTTAGGGGCAAGCCATGCTATTGGGCATATTTTGGGGGGAACCGCAGGGGTGCCCCACGGACATACATCCTGCGTAATGCTGCCATCTGTGTTAGAATGGAATAAAACTATCAATAGCGAGAGACAGGCTAACCTCTCAGAAGCTCTTGGTAAGCCAAATATCCCCGCGTCTGAAATACTTCATAACCTCATAGATGGGTTGGGTATGCCACGAAACCTAAGAACGGTGGGTGTAAAAAGAGAACAGTTCCAACAATTAGCAGAAAACTGCATGTTAGACGATTGGACTTTTTCTAATCCGCGCAAAATTAATACTCCCGAACAAGTAATAGAAATTCTTGAATTAGCCATTTGAAAAACAGTTGCCGCAGATAAAGCGAAATTATAACTTTAAAAAATACGAGTACTCAGCTTGATTCATTGGTTATAGCGACTTATTTTGCCAAATACTCATAAATAACGAATGGTAGTATTTTATGTCTGAAGTTAATGAACAAGTTATCCGCAAGGATTTTCAGTCATTAATACTAATATTACAAAACTATTGGGCTCAAAAGGGCTGCGTTATCCTGCAACCATACGATATGGAGGTAGGGGCCGGAACCTTCCATCCCGCTACCACCTTGCGTTCTTTGGGACCAGATGATGTCTGGAACGCAGCATACGTTCAACCATCGAGACGTCCAACAGACGGACGTTATGGCGAGAATCCAAATCGTCTGCAACACTATTACCAGTTTCAAGTTCTATTGAAACCTTCGCCGCAAGATAGCCAAGAGCTGTATCTTGGTTCTTTAAAAGCGATCGGATTGGATCCCTTAGAGCATGATATACGCTTTGTCGAGGACGATTGGGAAAGTCCGACTCTAGGGGCTTGGGGCTTGGGTTGGGAAGTCTGGTGCGACGGGATGGAGGTCTCACAGTACACTTATTTCCAGCAGGTAGGCGGGATAGAATGTAATCCGGTCCCATTAGAATTAACCTATGGGCTTGAGCGTCTGGCGATGTATATACAAAATGTTGATTCGATATACGATCTTGATTGGAACGGTTTACCAGCCGAGGGTGGCGGGAAAAAATATAGAGATATTTTTCATCAGGCCGAGCAGGAATATTCCGTGTTTAATTTCTCAGCTGCTAATACTGAAAAATTATCACAACATTTCTCCGACGCCGAGGTGGAATGTAAATCTTTGCTTGAAAGAGATAAACCCCTACCTCTACCCGCTTATGACCAGTGCATGAAAGCAAGTCATTTATTCAATCTAATGGATGCTCGGGGGATAATAAGTGTTGCGGAAAGGCAAGCCTATATAGGCAGGGTTAGAAACTTAGCGCGTCATTGCTGTGAAGTCTGGGTTGAAGCAGGTCACAATTGGAAGAACCCAGAAAAGGACGAGTTGAGAAATGCCAAAGGGAATAGTGATGGCTGAATTTCTTTTAGAGCTTTTCTCAGAGGAAATTCCTGCTCGAATGCAAAAGCGAGCTGCCGAGGATCTTAATAGATTGATCATCGAGGGCCTTAAGAATAATGCGTTGACTTTTGATAGCTCTTTCAGCCAAGTTACGCCACATCGCCTTTGTGTTGTGGTCGAAGGATTAATTTCAAAACAACCCAATATAATTAATGAACGACGCGGCCCCAGAGTCGATGCACCAGACGTCGCTGTTGAAGGATTTTTAAAAAGCGTAGGGCTGACGCGAAATGATCTAGAAGAACGAGGGACTTCCAAGGGAAAATTTTTATTCGCTATAATTAATAATGCTGGCCAAGAAACGAAAGATATATTGCCTAAAATAATTGACTCTGCGATTAGAGCAATGCCATGGCCTAAAAGTATGCGGTGGGGACGAAATTCATTTAGATGGGTAAGACCACTGCATCATATTCTAGCTGTTTTTGATAAGAGAAAATTAGAGGGTCACCTTAATTTAGGTGATGATATTCTCGAATACGCAAATATGACCAAGGGCCATCGTTTTTTAGCGCCGCAGTCGTTCGAAGTAGAATCATTTTCCGACTACCGGGAAAAATTGAAAAAAGCTTTCGTGGTCATTGATCGAGAAGAGCGCAAATCCATCATAATGGAACGGGCCCAAAATCTGGCCATTGCCAGAGGTATCGAACTTAAAAGTGATCCCAGCTTATTAGAAGAAGCATGCGGATTAATAGAATGGCCAAATCCATTGATAGGAAAAATTCAGCATGAATTCATGACATTGCCTCCCGAAGCGTTGGTTTGTGCAATGAGAAGTCATCAAAAATATTTTGCATTAATAGATCATGATGGTGAGCTCTCTCCTAATTTTATCACAATTTCTAACATGACGTCCGATTCCAAGAGAAATGAAACTACTGTAAATGGAAATGAAAGAGTTTTGAGTGCGCGTTTGTCAGACGCCAAGTTTTTTTGGGATCAAGATCGAGCAATTAAATTAAGTTCACGCATTCCTGCACTGGCAAATATTAAATTTTATGAAAAACTTGGAACACTTGGTGAAAAAATGGTTCGGGTAGAAGCACTAGGAGTTTATCTCAGTAAATGGGTTCCGAATACTGACAAGGTGAGTCTAAAACGAGCCATTCAACTCGCTAAGGCAGACCTGACCACGTCGATGGTTGGAGAATTTCCCGAGCTGCAAGGTATTATGGGAAGTTATTTTGCTCATAACGATGGGGAGTCCGACGCAGTCTGCCTCGCTATTAAAGAACACCACAGCCCGCAAGGCCCATCTGATTTGTGCCCAACGGCCCCTTTAAGTGTAGTGGTATCCCTCGCAGATAAAATTGATACGTTAGTTGGATTTTTTGCTATAAATGAAAAACCCACTGGCTCTAAAGATCCATTTGCACTACGCCGTTATGCCCTGGGTATTATTAGGTTAATCAGGGAAAACTCCCTTAGATTGCCCTTACAAGAAGTAGTTACTAAATCATTAGCTTTATATCCTGAATTTAAACATGAAAATGGTCTAATCGATTTTATAATGGAGAGGCTCAGAATTTTTCTGAGAAATAGCGGAACAAGACATGATCTTATTTCCTCAATTTTTGCTGCAGGCAATGATGACGATATAAATAGACTTATCGACAGAATAGAGGCCCTAGAAAAATTCTTATCCAGCGATGATGGAGATAGTTTACTAGTAGCATATCGTCGCGCTGCGAATATCGTAGCTATAGAATCGAAAAAAGATGGCATTAGCTTCACCTCGAAGCCAGATACAGACCTATTCCAATCAGAAGAAGAAAGAAATGTGATGGAGGCATTAGCTAGGGTTGTGGCCTCACTTCCTACTATTATGGAACGCCAGGAGTTTAATAAGGCTACCGAGGCTTTAACAACACTTCGAGAACCAGTCGATGCATATTTTTTAAATGTAATCGTAAACTCTGACGATCCTCTTTTGCGGAAAAATAGATTAAAGACACTAGACTTAATAGTCAGCACAATGAACACTGTGGCTGATTTTTCAGTATTAGAGACTTAATAGTCGTATTTTTTTTTATTAGAACAAATAGCTCTGATGAATTATATTTTCTTAGGGTTTTTTGGATTTTTAAGTTATAGAGAACGTATTTTTTTAGTGCGGGCGTGGCGGAATTGGTAGACGCGCCAGACTCAAAATCTGGTTTCCTTTGGAAGTGGGAGTTCAAGTCTCCCCGCCCGCACCATTTAAGAGATTAAATATTCCTTAACTCATTGAAATATATACAAGGTTTATCTGGAAATAATTCAATGACTGAGACGTGCTAAAGTAACTATCACACACGCTTTGCTCTCGCAGTCCATGCGGTGTTTTCCAGGAATACTACTGTTTTTTAATGTACGTTCATCCACCAAGCTTTTCTTTTTATCCCCCGAGTCTCGACTGACCTTGTTCTACTATCATTATATCTGCTTAACTAAAATGTTATAACTTGTAGTATCTGAAGCTCTCTACCAAGAAACTCCAGCCATAGACATTAAAAAACTTGAAATTCATTTATGAACTTCCAGACGAGGGTACCACATCAAACGCTAACACGACCCTGTTTTCTTCTTCCTCAAATGGAACGGTGTAGTGGTGAAGCGAAGCTGGAAAAAGACATAGGTTGCCAGTTGTGACACTTATCCTGGCTTCTTGCTTTTTCGACAAACCCCTTGGTGCGGCTTGATCATACAACGATACCACAAGGTCACCATTTTCAGTTTTACCCTTTGGAGGGACGTTGATGTATATGCTTCCAGTTACCCAACCCGAGTCATGCATATGTGGGGCTAAGCTCCCTCCATTTTTCATACTCACTATCCAGCCAAAAAGATTATAGGAGCTTGGCCAGTTTTTTAGGAAACCTTCATTATTTTTCTCAAAACCTGATCTATAATTTTCTATCTCAGAGCGAATTATTAATTCCATAGGCGTCCTAGATACTATGCCACAATCAAAAATATTTCCTGCTGTTTGAATTCCATTTATTAGAAGTCCTTGTGACTTTAAAGGTATTAATTCATCCTTTAACACCTCATTGACTGTCTTTATAAAAATATCCTCAAAATCATATTTTTTTTGTAGATCCGTCTTAACAACGTAACCCATTGGGTCGTTGCAAAATGGGTTTTGTTTTTTCACGCCATATTTTATACCTGCACAATGTATTAAGGATCCTATGACGGCATTTATTTGTCCATTGTTAATCATTAAATCTATTTTTTCAAAAAATATATCTTGGTCATCTTTCAAATAAGAACATCTAATAGCAAAAAATCTACTTTGTTTAATGTCGGTCCTATTAAACTGTTTCGCTGCTTCATCGAATTTTTTAGCCTCGTATAACAATATACCCAAGTTATAGCGTGCTTCTTCGTAGTTATAATTAAACCATATAGCTCGCTTGAAACTTAATTCTGCCTCCTCTAATCTACCCATATTATTAAACAAACCAACATACTCACCAGAGGATTCTAATCTTTCTAGTTCTTGAAGGGTGACACCTAAATTATTAAAGGCCTCCGCATAATTATTTTTAATTTTTAATGCTTGGCGAAAAGCTATTTCTGCCTCTCTAAACCTGCCTAATTCTTTCAACAATCCCCCCAAATTGTAATAAACCAGCGCATCATCGGTTTTAAGGGTTATCGCTTGTCTAAACCTTTTTTCAGCTTCGTCTAATTCATTTAACTTTTGTAGCATTACAGCGAGGTTATTGTATGCCAGTGCATAGTCTGGTTTAACCTCGATCGCCTCACTAAAACTTTTAGTAGCCTCTTTAGTTTCACCCAACTTATTAAGCGTGTTCCCTAAATTAAAATATGCTTCAGAAAAGCCCGTTTTAAGAGATATTGCCCGTCTCAGACTGTCTTCTGAATCTTTCAACTCCCCAAGATCATGGAGTATATTTCCAAGATTATTATGGGCCGCTGCGTAGTTAGGTTTGAGCCGTATTGCCTGAGTATAAAGGCCTTTTGCTTCTTCTAATCTACCTAATTCTTTTATTGTGATGCCTAGATTGTTGTAATTCTCACAATCCTGAGGAACTAATAATAGTGCTCTTTGATTCGCTTTTGTTGCTTCAATGTTAGATCCATAATGGCTTAGTATAGCACCCAATATTTTCCAACCCAACGGCTGAAGTGGGAACCTTTGGGTTAAATTTACTGCCAGGTTCCCGGCCTCTTTAAATTTTTGAGCTTGAAAAAACTTTAAAAGAGTATCATTTTGTTGTTGGAGCGTTTTGTTATGAAAGTTCTCTCTTCTGCCTAGATTTGATACCTGCTCATCTCGAATAGCGATTCTTTCTGTGTCTAGTCCTAGTGACTTAGCGTCCTCGATAACACGCTTAGCAGTATGGACCTGATTGTCTTTAAGCAAAGCATCAAGATAACTAATCCAAAATTGCTCTACCTTCCGATTACCCTGCAGGGCATTT
>QBVV01000021.1 GCA_003284265.1 SAR116 cluster bacterium AG-313-A07 | reverse complement strand
GGAAATAAATCAGGCCTTAGATGGGTTAGATCGAGCTATTGAAAAAGTGATTCAAGATGTCAACCCGGCATAAAGAGTATTGTTTAAAAATATCAGATTGGCCACAATATTGAGGTTGTTTTAGGAATATGAAAGCGCAAATTGATCCTGAGCCTGGTCTGGAGTTTTCTCCTCAAGCATTCATAATATCTTCGGACGAACAAAAAGCTAAACTAGAATGTTGCGATATAAACTCTACTTCGTATGATAACGTTGTCGACGTTGCGATGCTCGGTTTACCAACATTACAAGTATTAATAGATAGTGGTATACCTATTTTGGGGGCAGTGCATTTGTCCCAGAGATTTAGGCAATTACGTCCTCTTAGGCTGGATGAAACTATCCGTGTTTCTGGCAAAATCACCGCGATTAAACCCCATCCGCGCGGTTCTATTCTCTGTTGCGAATTTAAATATGAGAATGATGAAGATAAAATTTGCGTTGAAGCGACTAGATCGGGAATAATTCCACTAGGAGATAAGAAACCTTCTAATAGTATTTTCCGTCCCAAAGAAGATTTGGATGGCTGTATCAAAATTTGTAAGAAAACACTGGAACCGAGCAAAGTTGTCGAATTTAGCAAAGAGGCGGGTAATTTGATTCATTCTGACCCTCGGGTGGCACAAAAGCATGGTTTTAGAGCACCTATTGCGGCAGGATTGATGGGGGTGCATTTTTATCGGGAAATCATAGCTAAATATATGGGTAATCCAGAATGTTTTGATATGGAGATTTGGTTTCGGAGACCGATGTTTTGGGATGACACCCTATTGCTGTGGGCAAAAAAGAAAAATGGGAATATCCATGCTATGCATCTGCTTGGAAATGATAATAAACCCACTAGCAATTGCTTAATTCACTCTGTGAATTAGATTTTTTATTCGAGACTTTGGGTGTGTGTGTCATGATACCTTGTCTATTTTGAGGAGAGATACAATGAACAATCCTGTAACCGAATGGTTGAATTCACAACAGGAAAATATGGTCAAGCTTCTGGCTGATCTGGTGAATATTGACAGTAATAGTTTCGATAAGCAGGGTGTCGATAAAGTAGCGGAAAGGCTGAGAGAATTTTTTGATGAACATTCAGTGACACATGAAACCATAGCTCTGAAGGATCAAGGAGACGTTCTCCGTGTAATCGTTTCAGGGGGCGACGGTAATCGTCCTCTACTTCTGTGTGGTCACCGAGATACCGTGTTTCCTACTGGAGAAGTCAAGAAACGCCCATTTGAAATAAAGAATGGTAGAGCTTTTGGCCCAGGCGTTGCCGATATGAAACCTGGTCTTGTCATGAATGCATTTATTTTAGCTGCATTCTCAAAGTTTGGAGGTCAACCAAATCCAATGGTTGGTCTTTTTACTGGGGATGAAGAGATAGGATCTCCAGCATCACAAGATATAATTGTTGCCGAAGCAAAAAAGGCCCGCCTCGCATTCAATAGCGAGCCTGGGCGACCTAGTGGAAATATTGTCACAAAGCGTAAAGGTGGTATTTTTTGTCATTGTTCGGTTTCTGGGGTTGCAGCGCACTCAGGAGGTGCTTTTGAGGAAGGCAGAAGCGCGATTGAAGAATTAGCAAGAAAAATTCAATCGTTACATGCCCTCACGGAATTAGATCGAGGAATTACAATAAATGTTGGTTTAATCTCTGGAGGTCAATCTGTTAACACAGTCGCGGCTGAGGCCAACTGTGATATTGATATTCGTTACCGCGTTGAAGAGGATAGAGACGAAATAATTGATAATGTAAGAAAGATTTGTGAGATAACGACAGTCGATGGCACAAGTTCTTCTCTAACAGTGAAAGGAGAGTTTCATCCGTTAAACCCATCTATAGAATCAATGGAGTTATTTGATTTTTATCGTGAAGCTGCAGCAGAGGAAGGCGTACAGATTGAAGGGGAACATTCTGGGGGATGCGCAGATAGTGGCTTTATTGCAGCAGCGGGGACACCGGTAATTTGTGGTGTGGGTCCGATAGGCGGCAATTATCATCGTCCGGATGAGTGGATGGAATTGAAAAGTCTGTCTGAACGCGCCTGCTTTATAGCAAAAACAATTCAAACTCTAAATTCAAGGGGCACCAAGACAAACTTATGATAGCAGTAGCAAGAAAAAAACTTCATTAGCCCAAAAAAGCCACCGCTCGCAAACCTATGAGATAAATAAATATAAGAAGGGCAATGACAATTATTAATTTTGTAAACCACTTCATATCTCGCATTTTAGTTCCTCAGGTATGGCCTATTAACAGCTAGTGATGAACGATAAAACTCACTAATATGACTATATGCTATCAGTCAATACTTCTATACGATTCCGAGGAAACAGAGAAATAAAATGATTAGTCGCAATAAAACGTTTTTTATGAATGATGAATAAATCGGAATACGACGTAGTTATTGTTGGCTCCGGTGCGGCTGGCCTAAGTGCTGCCTTGTCCGCACGGTCTGCCGGTGCCCGAGTATTAGTTATCGAAAAGGCAGAAGTTTTAGGTGGTACAACAGCCATGTCAGGAGGATGCATATGGGCTCCTCGCCATCATTATATCGCGGAACAAGGTGTTACTGACAGCCGTGAGAGCGTTTTGCAGTATATTAGGAGTGTGTCACCTGAGGGCTGGCATAACACTGATGAAGCGCTTTGGTCCGCTTTTGTGGACACTGTGCCGAAGGTCCTGCATTTCTTAGAGGAATTTAGTCCGTTGAGATTTATTCCAAATAACGACCCTGATCCCTATGCCGAAAGCATTGGGGGAATGGCAAAAGGGCGAAATGTGTCTGCAAGACCCTTGCCTCTGAATATCCTTGGCAGATGGGCGGCGTTAGTTAGAAAACCAACTTCATCTATCTGGCTGACCTATGAGGAAATCGTTGACAATCACTTTTTTTCAAACCCAAAAAAATGGGCATTAAAGTATGCCCCGCGATTATTTTGGAGAAGCCTTCGTAAAATTCGTACGCGCGGTAACTCCCTTACTATTGGGCTTCTAAAAGGATGTTTAGATGCTGGTGTTGAGGTTCGAATTAAATCACCCGCCAGAAAGTTAATTTTAACTGATGCGAGTGTTACCGGAATTGAAATAGAAAAGGATGGAAATTCTGAACAAGTGATTGTTACGAGGGGTGTTGTTCTAGCGAGCGGGGGATTCGAATGGGATCCGGAGATGATGGCACGATATTTTCCTGGTCCTGTTGAATGGACAGCAAGTCCATCGACGAATACAGGAGATGGTCAAAAAATGGCTTTAGAAGCTGGGGCGCATTTAGATAGAATGGACCAGGCACTTATAATGGGAACTACACCCGTAAGGTACGAAGGGAAATTACAAGGGCAGCCAGCAGCCGATTATTTTCTGCCCCATTCTATGATTGTTAATCGGCATGGCCAGCGTTTCGTTAATGAAAAACAGATGAATATTGGGTTAGCTTTTAACGAGCGAAACAAAGAAACTGGAATGCCCATAAATTTACCCGCCTGGCGTATTTATGACAGTCAGTTTGCAAAAAAATATCCACATGCTCTCCCCAGTAAAAAAGTAGAAAATAATTTTTACCAAGCGAATTCGCTACAAGAGTTAGGCGAATTAATAGGTGTGGATTCAGAAAATCTAGCCGACACAGCCCGAAAATTTAGCGAGTTTGCGAAACGTGGGGAAGACGAAGATTTTGGTCGCGGAAAGTCGATTTGGGATAGAAATAGAGGCAGCGACCCTAACAATAAACCAAATCCAACCTTGGGCACCATAGATCAAGCTCCTTATTTTGCTATGCCCTTTAAGGCGAGTTTCCTTGGAACAAAAGGAGGGCCACGCACTGACGAAAGAGCCCAGGTTTTGAGATTGGATGGCAGTATAATCGGAGGTTTGTACGCTGCCGGAAATGTAATGGCGAATTGCTTTGGATCCAAAGGAGTGGGGGCGGGAACGACACTTGGACCCTGCTTGACCTGGGGGTATATAGCTGGAATGAGTGCCGCGACTAATAAAATCAAGGAAGAGTGAAATTGGTTTATCTCTCCAGAATTTGGGGATCTAATCGTTGGCTCAATAGAGAATTACCAAGTCCTTTTTCCTCTGCACTTTCGTATTGTTTCAGTATCCACTTAGACAAATTGGCTAGTTCCAGATCTTCCTCCAAAAATAATTTATGTATATATCGAAAATCCTTAGCGGTGTTCGAAATGCTGAACACATAACCTTCATAATTTCCTTCAATTGCCCTGGGTGCTATCCGATCGAGGCTCATCGAATGACCAGATCCTCGGCATGCTAAATCATAAAAAGCTTGCCAATCTATTCCGATTTTTTTCGCAATATGAAAAGCTTCAACAACTAAGGTTGCTGTTCCCAACGCCAAAAAATTACTGACTAATTTGGTTTTGGCACCCATACCAATTGGGCCTACATGAGATATTTGAGAACAGCAACTGCGGAGCAATGGAAGTGCTTTTTTTACAGTATCTTTTGTCCCACCTAATATCGCACCAAGTTGTCCTTCCCGAGCCTGAGTGACGCCTCCGGTAAGAGGGGCCTCAAGATATTCTATGTTTCCATTTGAAAAGATTTTATTGATACTGGCAACTGCGTCTGGAGAATTGGTGGTACAGTCGATAACAAAACTGAGTTTGGATGGAGCCGTTGAAAGTTTCCTGGCTATTTCAATTACTTCCTCACTTGAAGGAAGACATAAAAAAAGAATTTCTACATTATCAGTTAAATCACAAATATTATCATAGGGGATCGCGCCATTTCTGCAGGCTTTTTCGATTGGAGATCGATTTTTATGTATGAGTAAATGTGTTTCATGACCGGCTATCTGTAAACGATTGACCATACCGCTACCCATTAATCCTACACCAATGAATCCTACTTTAATTGCGGCGCTATTTTTCGGGACTTTAGTCATCCTAATCTCCGATGAAGTTGTTAAACACATTGATATAAAACTATGATTACCTTTTATTTTGTATCAGGAAGTATGGTTTCTGATTAAATCAAGCATATAACGGCTATTATTAAATTTAACAACTTAGCAGGAAGTAAAGTTTACAGAACCTGCTAACACTTGCTATCTAGTGTTAATCATCAATTTTATAAAAGGAAGCGATAGTGGATAAAGACAATATTAAGGCCCCTATGAGTGGCGCCTTGAGTGGGGTCCGGGTTATCGATATCTCAAATTTCCTGGCAGGGCCTATATCCTCTATGTTTCTTGGTGATTTTGGGGCCGATGTTATCAAAGTAGAAAGACCTGGTACCGGAGACGAAATTCGATATTGGGGTAATAATAAAGACGGCGTCGGTTTGATGTACAAGTTAGTCAATCGCAATAAACGCTCAGTTACCGCAGATTTGCGCACCCCAATAGGAGTTCAAATTGTTAAGGCTTTGGTCAAAGATGCGGATATAATTATAGAGAATTATCGAAAGGGAACGCTTGAAAAGTGGGGGCTCGATTATGAAGCCCTCAGTAAAATAAACCCGGGTCTTATAATGGTAAGAATAACGGGATTTGGCCAAACCGGACCGAATAGCCATCGGCCAGGGTTTGGGACGTTGGCGGAGGGATATGCGGGTTTCGCATCGATCACCGGATACCCGGATCGACCACCCTTACTTCCCGGTTTTGGCCTTGCGGATGAAACATCTGGTTTGATGGGAGCTTATTTAGCACTGGCGGCGTTACGAGAGAGAGATCAAAATAGCGGAAGAGGGCAAATTGTAGAATTTGGAATTTATGAGCCGTTATTTACATTACTTGGTCCTCAGGTTGTTGATTATGATCAATTAGGGATAATACAGGAACGGAATGGAAGTCGTCTTCCATTCACCGCACCCCGCAATACATACCGAACTAAGGATGATAAATGGGTTTCAATTTCTGGAAGTGCCCAATCGACTTTTGAACGTATGTGTGAGGCATTGCATGTACCTGATCTCATTAATGATCCAAGATTTTTGGATAATAGGTTGAGAATTCAAAATGCAGAGGCGTTAGACGACGCCTTACAAAAAGCAATCCTGGGCTTTGATAGAGACAATTTAATTGAACTGTTCGATGAATTCGGAGCAGCTGTTGCAGCTTGTAACAATATAGCTGAGATATTTGAAGATCCGCACTTTAATGCTCGGGGTAATATCGTGGCTGTTGAAGATAAAGAGTTGAAAGGCCCCTTAAAGATGCAAAATGTTGTTGGAAATTTCTCGCGTACCCCTGGTGAAATTAAACATGCAGGCCCCAAACTTGGAGAACATAATAGGGAAGTATTGATAGATATGCTCGGTTTCGATCCAGACATGTTAGAGAATGAAGGTTATGAAATAGGCTAAAAAAACCCAGAAAGAGAACTATGATTAAAAAAAATCAAAAGGTTGTTGTAGCAGAAGTTGGACCGCGGGATGGACTTCAATCTTTTCCTCGATGGATATCAACAGAAGATAAAGTGAGGATCGTCGATTTACTCTCAGATGCTGGCTTGCCGATAATAGAAGTAACTAGTTTTGCACATCCAAAAGTTGTTCCCATGTTAATTGATGCCGAGGCTGTTTTAGAGCAAATAAAACGACGCCCGGGAACGGTCTACCGTGCGTTGGTTCCAAATAAGAAAGGTGCGATCCGAGCGATCGAGTCAGGCCTCGTCGACGAGATCCTTGGTCTGCTGACGGTCAGTGAAACATACCTCAAAAAAAATCAGAATATGACACTGGATGACGCAATAAATGCGGCGGGAGATTGTTTTGAATTGGCGGAAAAAGCAGGAATAAAATTCATAATGGCGATGGGGGTAACTTTTTTCTGTCCCTATCAGGGAAAAATAGCTGATGAAGCGATTTTCAACGTTGTAAACAAACTTCATAAAAAGGGTATCCGACGCCTGTATCTGGCTGCGAGTACGGGAATGGAAAACCCAATACATATTAGCAGAATTTTTACCGCTGTACGCGACCGTTGGCCTGACTTAGAATTAGGATTTCATATGCATGAGAGGACAGGTATGGCTGCCGCAAATATGTTTGCGGCACTAAACGCAGGAGCGAAATCAGTAGAGGGCTCAATTTGTGGTATCGGAGGCGGTATTGCGATGCCGGGTGGAATGGGAGATATCGGAAATCTACCCACTGAAGATATTGTAAATATGTTAAATAGGTCTGAATTAGACACAGGACTCGATACTGACCTAATATTAACAACAGCAAAAAAGATAGAAACAATCCTAGATATCCCGAGCCGTAGCTTCGCAGCACGCAATAAAGATATTGGGGTTTAATTTTCTTTCTTTTTTGACAGATTAAAGACAACTGATACGACGGAACAACTAACATTGCGATACAAAGTAAATCTACTCGTTGATCACCCCTTCTTCAAAAATTTTATAATGGGTCTGATCATAGTGAACGCCCTGATACTCGGTTTAGAAACATCGCCAAAAGTGATGGAGCTCATTGGCCGGGAATTGGTGCTGTTTGATCAAGGAGTCATTATAGTTTTCTGTATAGAGCTAGGGCTTCGAATTTTTGCAAAGGGACGTGAATTTTTTCGAGACCCCTGGGGGATTTTTGATTTTATAGTGGTAACTATAACATTAGTCCCATCTAATGAGGCATTGGCGGTTCTCAGGGCTTTAAGAGTGCTGAGAGTATTTCGATTGGTTTCAACTGTGCCGCGGTTGCGCAGAATTGTTGTGGCTCTTTTGCATGCCGTTCCTGGTGTGGGAGCCATAATAGTATTGCTTTTACTGGTGTTTTATGTGTTTTCGGTGATTACGACAAAAATATTTGGACAAAATTTCCCGGACTGGTTTGGTACATTGGGTGACTCAATGTTTACACTTTTCCAAATTATGACATTAGAAAGCTGGTCCATGGGTATTGTACGACCCGTCATGGAAATTTATCCGTGGGCTTGGATTTTATTTGTCGCTTTTATAATTTTATCGAGTTTTACCGTATTAAATTTGTTTATCGCTATCATAATAGATTCTATGCAGACGTTAAATGAGGGTAAACAAACGGGTGAGACAAGTGAAACGGAAGACAATAAAAGATATACAAGTGAGGAACACAAGGAGGAATTACGAACAATACGGAGAGAAATAAAGGAACTAAAGCGCTTGATAATTAATCCGCCGCGGTAATAAATCGTTCTATAGTGATATTATTTCTAGTGCTCTATCGAGACTAACGGCCGCTTCATCTATCAGGAGCTTTGACGCTTCAGTTTGAAATGGACTCTCATCGACCGCTAATGGGTCTCGCGTAGAGAGTCTAGTGTCGACAACTAGGCGGGCTAGAATAAGGCGTCGTGCATCACCGCCCTCAGCACCAAGTTTGCTACCTTCAGAGGCCAAAAGTGTGGCAGTTTTGGCATGATAAAGACCACCAGCGGCTCGTCTACATTCGGACTCATTATCAGGATTGTCGGCTACATGACTGGCAAATTCAATTGCGCGACTGACTTTGTTTTTGAGGACCGTTTTTAACTGGCCAGGGCAACTGGACGCGTTATCTATTAGTAGATTCATATCTTCTCTTAATACTTCGCCACAATTTTCTTTTTTTATCGCCCGTGTGATAACGTCTAGGGCATTAATATTAGTCGTGCCTTCCCAGAGAAGCCCGATTTGTGCGTCTCTAACCAATCGAGGATTAACCCATTCTTCTATATAGCCGAGCCCGCCGCGTGTCTCCATAGATGCAGTTGCGACGGGAACGTTATCTCTGCATGCCATCATCTTAAGTAATGGGGTTGTTAAGCGAAGAAGCTTCTCACTTCTTGTGTCACCGTTCTCCGATTCTTGCATGCAGTGCGAGGTGTACATCATAGCACTCAAAGCTTGTTCGGCTGGAATAATGATATCGAGTAATTGGCTACGCATTAACGGTTTGTTTATTACAGGTTCCCCGAATTGTTGTCGAAAACGGGCAGCGCTTAGCGCCTCATTTAGGCAGCGACGCATCATTCCTGCGGCCCGAACGCCATGCGAAAGTCGTGATAAATTCACTTGGCCTAACATTTGTTTTATTCCTTTGGAGACATCCCCAACCGCATATGCTTTTGCACCTTCGAAAATTATTTCTCCAGACGCCATGCTTTTAGTGCCCAGTTTATCTTTCAGTCGAACGATACGGTAGCTGTTTCGTGACCCGTCTTCCAGATGTCTAGGCATAGCGAATAACCCCAATCCCTTTGTACCGGCAGGTGCTCCATCGGGCCTCGCTAGTAGCAGGGCGACATCTGCATCCGCATGTGAACAAAACCATTTCTCACCGTAGAGTTTCCAGTTGTCGCCATCGGGTACTGCAGTCAATGTTCCGTTGCCGACATCAGATCCTGCAGCCTTTTCCGTCATAAACTGCGTCCCTGTTAATCTCTGACTAAAGTCAAGACTGGTTAATCCTTCCCAGAATAGTTTTTTAAGTTTTGGGTCCTTGGCCCATTCGAAATGGTAGGCTGATGTTTCGGATACGGACAATGGGCATAAGATTCCAAATTCGGCTTGGGAAAATAGATATTGAAATGCATATTTAATGGGAGGAGAAACAACTTGGTTCCAGCCGAGGGCTCCGGGCCGATGAGACATAGCAGCCATTTTAAAATCATCCCAGGCTATCTGCTCCATTTCCTTGTAGGCAGGATGATATTCAATCCAGTCAATATCACGGCCAAATCGATCCCGTGGATGCAATACGGGGATGTTTTTATCAGCCTGCATAGCCAAGTCATTTAGGCGTCCACCAGCAACCTTTCCTAGACGCTCAAGGTGTGGTTCAAAATGTTCATATTCATCCTTTGTGGTGTACAAGGGCAAAAGACTTTGAAATTGGTGGTCAATTAGGAAAAAATTTTGGCCAGCACAATCTGGTGGAATATTATCACTATCATTTAAGCCTGGCCTCTTGGCTGGATTATAGTTGGGATCGGAATATTTTGTATTCGCCATGGTAGAAAAACCTCTTGCGCTTCTTTGAGATCACTGAATATGAGTAAGGTTATGAGACTGTTATATTATATAGACGCTTTTCCACCAAATTTTAGGGGTACTCAATCGACTTAGAAATAACTTAGTTTGATAATACTAAACTCAGATCAATTTTCTAGAAAAACTATTGGATAATCACTACCGGTAGACTTATTCCATCTTGAACTGCGGTTTTATTGTAGAGCATAGTTGGTTGAAATATTTAAAACTGACAACTGCTTGATTGTATTTAAAAAGGCTTGGTTAAGGCTTTACAACGAATCTTTTTGAAAGAGGAGAAATAATGGCTGTAGGAATAGAGAAAAATGATGATATTTGGACGATCGTATTGCATCGCCCTGAAGTCCGTAATGCCGTGGACCAACCAACGAGGGAGTTACTGCAAAGCGCCTTCGATGAATTTGATAGTGATGCAAACGCGCGAGTAGCGGTGCTTTGGGGTAAAGGCGGACATTTTTGCTCTGGTGCGGATCTGAAAGCTATGAGTGATCCTAGTCGACGGAAAATAATAGACCCTGAAGGCAAAGGGCCTGGGCCCATGGGGCCAACACGAACTCCGATTAGTAAACCAGTTATCGCTGCTGTAAGCGGCTATGCTGTCGCAGGTGGACTTGAACTTGCGTTGTGGTGTGATCTCCGTGTGGCTGAAGATAATGCGGTTTTTGGTGTTTATTGTCGGCGATGGGGGGTGCCATTAATTGATGGTGGTACGGTTCGTCTACCTCGTCTGATAGGTCATGGCCGGGCAATGGATATGATTTTAACTGGGAGGCCGGTAAATGCTGATGAAGCACTCGCAATTGGATTGGCCAATCGGGTCGTGAAGGCGGGAACATCACGTTTAGAAGCAGAGCGTTTGGCTCGTGAAATTGCGGCATTCCCTCAGGAATGTATGAAGGCAGATCGGCATTCAACCATAAATCAATGGGCCTTTTCGATGGAAGAGGCACTGCAGATTGAGGGGAAAGCTGCCCATTCGATTTTGGAACGGGAGGCATTTGCAGGTGCCGAACGCTTTGCGTCAGGACGTGGTCGTGGGGGAAGTTTTGATAATCACAATGATTAATATCATCCTATAGTAAATCAAAAATACTGTTTACTTGAGCAACAGACTTATGGCTTTTTTGTTTGAACAGGTTTCTTTCTGTTGGGATAACATGTAGTACAAATTTCGCAGACACGACCATCACATCCATGTGCTGTACAAAATTCCCTTCCATAGAAAATTATTTGTAAATGTAGTTTATTCCATGCAGATTTAGGAAATATGCCTTTGAGATCGCGCTCGGTTTGAACAACATTTTTCCCTTTTGTTAATCCCCAGCGTTGCGCTAAGCGATGAATATGTGTGTCTACCGGAAAGGCGGGATGACCGAAGCCTTGTGACATGACGACGCTGGCCGTTTTGTGCCCTACGCCGGGCAATTCTTCTAATTTTTTCATATTTTCTGGCACTATGCCATCATACCGTTCTACCAGTATTTTAGATAACTCTAAGATCGCAGATGATTTTTTAGGAGCTAACCCGCATGGGCGAATGATTTCATAGATCCTATCGAGCTTCATATGCTGCATTTCAAATGGAGTATTTGCCTCGGCAAACAATATTGGCGTTACAAGATTAACTCTTTTGTCTGTACATTGTGCACTAAGCAAAACAGCGACCAGTAACTCGTACAAACTTCTATGATCCAATGGAACAGGGGTCGCTGGGTAGAGTTCTCCCAATCGCCGCATTATGAAATTAGCTCTTTCAATTTTTAACATGTTAGATTTCAATAAATTTAAGTTCTCTAAATTATATATTTCATTTTAGTATCTTTAAGAATTAAATTTTTAAAAATATAATGTTTACGAAAGAGGATTGGCTTAGATGGTAACTAAGATGAATGAATCGGCGCCAAGAGCAGGAAAAACGGTTTATGGGGCATCTTTGGGAATATTGACCTTGGACACAAAGTTTCCGCGAATTCATGGCGATATTGGAAATGCGGAAACTTGGCCATTCCCTGTGATCTATAAAGTAGTCGAGGGGGCAACGTCAGATAAAGTAGTTAGAAAAGGCGCTTTAGGGTTAAAGGAAGATTTTAAAAAAGCTGCGCAAGAAGTAGTTTCTATGGGGGCAGATGGAATAGGAACAACGTGTGGTTTTTTATCTTTATTTCAGGACGATATCAGCGAAGCCGCTGGTGTCCCTGTAGCGAGCTCATCGCTCATGCAAATTCCCTGGGTTCAAAGTACGCTACCTCCTGGTGGTAAGGTTGGTGTAATAACCATTTCAAAAGAGAGTGTAACGCCAATGCATCTTGAAGCGGTTGGAGTTCCCCTAGACACGCCAATAGTTGGCACGGAAGGAGGGAAGGCTTTTACAACAAGTGTATTGGATGATGGTGAGTATATGAATTTTGAGCTTGCGCGAGAAGACCTCTTGGACGCGGCAAAGGAATTATTAACCGACTATCCTGATGTGAAAGCAATTGTTTTGGAGTGCACGAACATGGGGCCATTTAGTAAGGATATTAATCTTAAATTTGGGTTACCGGTATTTGATGTTGTAAGCTACTTGACTTGGTTTCATGCGGGGTTGCGCCCAAGGCGTTATCAATTATGATATGCCCTGCGTGAACAGAGATAAAAACCAAATCTTAATTTAGGAATAGATATTGTGCCGTTTACTAAGAAAAAAACTGGAGAGGTTGACGCTGTCGTCGTAGGAGCTGGGTTTTCAGGTCTCTATTTGCTCTATAAACTGCGTCAACACGGTTTCACAAGTCGGGTATTTGAGCGCGGCGGTGATGTTGGCGGAACGTGGTACTGGAACAGGTACCCGGGCGCTCGCTGTGATGTTGAAAGCATGCAGTATTCATACTCTTTTGATGAAGAACTTCAGCAGGAATGGCACTGGCCAGAGAAGTTTTCTGCTCAGCCAGATATACTAGCCTATGCCAATCATGTTGCTGATCGATATGATCTAAGAAAAGATATTGAGTTTAACGTCGAGGTTAAAAAAGCAAGTTTTAATGAAAAATCGCGATCTTGGCAAATAGAGACCGACAAAGGGGAAAAGATTGCGACCCAATACTTTATAATGGCAACCGGCTGCATATCTACCGCACAGATCCCCAACATACCGGGATTAGAAGGCTTTAAAGGGGAAGTCTATCACACTGGAAATTGGCCACATAAGGAGATTGATTTCTCGTCTAAACGAATAGCGGTGGTAGGGGTTGGCTCTTCTGGTATTCAGTCGATACCAGTGTTAGCTGAACAAGCACGCCACCTAACAGTTTTCCAAAGAACTCCAAATTATTCAATTCCATCCCAAAACGAACCTATGACAGCCGACTATGAAAAATTATGGAAATCTGACTATGCATCGCGTAGGGAAGAAATGCGATACACACCGCATGGAAGTTTAAAAGATCTTAATGATAAGTCAGCACTTTCGGCTAATGAAGAAGAACGACAACTCACTTATCAAAAGCGCTGGGAAATCGGTGGTGCAGGGTATCTCGGTGCTTTCAATGATTTATTAACGAACATAGAATCAAACGACACTGCATCCGAGTTTGTTCGCGAAAAGATCAGAGAGATCGTTAAGGACCCAGTGATTGCTGAGAAACTCTCGCCTAAAACTTATCCGATTGGAACAAAGCGTATTTGTATAGATAGCGGCTATTTTGAGACGTTTAACAGAGAAAATGTTGAACTTGTAGATATCAATGAGATGCCAATAGAGAAAATAACCTCGACGGGGCTTTTAGCGGCCGGAACAACCTACTGTTTTGACGCCATCATCTTTGCTACTGGCTTTGATGCTATGACAGGGTCAATCTTTAATGTTGAAATTAATGGGCGAGATAAAAAACGTTTAAAAGAGAAGTGGTCTGGTGGACCGCGCACTTATCTGGGGTTGATGACAGAGGCGTTTCCAAATTTATTCATGATAACGGGACCAGGAAGTCCATCGGTAAAAAGTAATATGATCATGTCTATCGAGCAACATGTCGATTTTGTCCTAGATAGTCTTATTTATATGCGTAACCACGAGCTCAAGCTGATAGAACCTCAAATCAAATCTGAAAATAGGTGGGTTGAACATGTTCAATCCGTAGCCAATCAGACACTCTTTCCGAGAGCGAACTCATGGTATATGGGTGCCAATATGCCTGGAAAACCAAGATTATTTATGCCTTATATAGGTGGTGTTGGGCAGTACCGTCGAATATGTGAGGAAGTAGTGGCCAAAGGCTATGATGGATTTAAATTTGAGGTCAATAACACTCAGGTCGCAGCTGAATGAGGTTAGGGAGCTTACTCAATGTTTAAATTTGTGAGCCTCTATTGCACCCCGATAAATAAACTTAGCAAGCGTTACGTTTAATGCAGTTTCATCTAAATGGTTTCGAATCTGTAGAGCCACAAAAGGATCTCACTAACAGATGTAGTGTTACGGAGGAGCTTCCATCCGAGGTAGATGTTTTAATTGTGGGGGCAGGGCCGGCAGGATTAACTTTAGCTGCCCAGCTCGCTAGTTGCTCCGATATAAAAACTTGTATTATCGAAGTGTCCCATGAACGACTATCCATGGGACGGGCTGACGGTATAGCTTGCAGAACAATGGAAATGTTCAACGCATTTGGTTTTGCAGAAAAAGTAATGCGGGAGGCTTATTGGGTTAATGAGGTTGCTTTTTGGTCCCCGGATGACATCAACTCAAAAGAGATTAAGAGAAATCAAAAAGTAATAGATACCGAGATTGGTTTGTCGGAGTTTCCCCATGTCATTTTAAGTCAGGCTAGAATACACGACTTTTTTCTAGAAATAATGGAACATTCTACGACACAAATGGCACCGTTTTATGATGTCGCACTCAAAGAATTAAAAGTGAATGATCTTGGGAGTGATAAGTATCCAGTCACTGTAAAATTGCAAAAAGCTGTGTCTAATAATGAAGATATTATTCAGACTATGCGTTGCCGATATGTTGTAGGATGTGATGGAGCTCACAGCACTGTCCGGAAGAAAATCAACAGAAAATTAGATGGCGACTCTCATAATAAAGCGTGGGGGGTAATGGATATTCTGGCTGTTACAAATTTTCCTGACATACGTCTCAAGTCTATTATTCGATCGACCGGTGATGGGAACCTGCTGATTATCCCGCGTGAGGGGGGTTACATGGTACGGTTTTACATCGAATTAGACACCCTCCAATTTGCTTCAAGTAATCAAAGCAAAAAAATTGAAGTAGATGATTTGATTGAAGCAGCAAAGCGTATTTTAAATCCATATACTCTTGATGTACGAGAGATAGGCTGGTGGTCAGTTTATAATATTGGGCAGCGTTTGTGCCAAAGGTTTGACGATGTTGATGAGGAGGATTTGGGTAAAAAATTTCCTCATGTCTTTATTGTGGGTGATGCGTGTCATACGCATAGTCCGAAAGCTGGCCAGGGTATGAATGTTTCTATGAGTGACAGCTTCAATCTTGGGTGGAAACTTATAACAGTACTGCGAGGACAAGCCGCTCCGCATTTACTTCAGACCTATTCAACTGAAAGACAGGCGGTTGCTAAAGAATTGATAGATTTTGACCGCGAGTTTTCTCAACTTTTCAACACAAAAAAATCGACCAATAATAATGGCTTGCCCACGGTTAAAGCGGGTAATCCAGAGAAATTGCAATCCTATTTTGTCAAGCACGCACGATATACCGCGGGTGTCGAAATTCAGTATACCCCATCAATGATCTCGGCCGTACCAAAACACCAGAAGTTAACGGAAGGTTATCTCATAGGGACGCGATTTCATTCAGCGCCTGTAATAAGAATAGCAGATACGAAACGGATCCAATTGGGACATATAATCAAAGCCGACTTCAGATGGAGAATTTTTGTATTTTCTGGCAGAGAAATACAAAAGACAATTGCATTAGGCGAATTTTTAAGTGCTTCCGCTACTTCTCCTGTTGTTCGGATGGCCCAACCCAATGTGGATATAGACTCAGTTATAGATACTCGAGTGGTATTCCAAGAGGAAAAAGATACGTGCTTGTTCGAACAAATGCCGCAAGTATTTTTTCCTAATAAAGGAGTATATGGGTTACGCGATTATGAAAAAATATTTTGCAGTGATAATACTCATGGCCATGATATTTTCGATCTTCGAAAAATTAACCGTGGGCACGGCTGTATGGTGATTGTTCGGCCAGATCAATATATTGCAAATGTACTGCCGTTGGACGCTACTTCTGATTTGTCAGATTTTTTTGCGGGATTTATGCTTCCGAACGAGTAGACACAATGTCGGTCTCCCGTTGTAAGTACATAGTTATAAAAACGGTCACTTTTTTGATGGTGGTTGAGGATTGTTTTTAGGATTACTATCGATGAGTGCCAGTTCTTCAATCGCGCCATTTTTTTTCAATGGTAGAAGGTCCCCATGGAGAGCAACGGCTAGCGTTTTTTCGTATATTTGGTCATTATCTTTATAAAATGCGAACGACTTTATATGCTTTTCCTTTTTCTCCTGGTTTTCTATCGTCTGTTTTGTCCAGTCATAAAGTGAATATTTTTCAATGCCATTAGCCTCAGCTTCAGAGCAGTAATCGCAAAAAGCGTCATAGGTACAAACAGGACGTGTGCCATGTCTTTTTGCTATTGCTACTATCTGTTCAGCCGTTTCGTTTGGTTTATTAGTGCGAAGGTTGTTTGATACATCACTATTTACTCTGATGCGCACCTGATATAACCACTTGTCGTTCATGAAATCTTCCTCTGATTGCTATGTCATGTGCTTTATATAGTGCAGATTTTCAGTCATTCCATAACTGAACCAGTTAAACCACTCACTTTGAAATGTGGTGAGCTCTTTTTTATTTTCAGGCCTCGCTGAAGCTAATTAGTTAATTGAGGTTTCCTAGTCGATCCGTTAAAAGGTCAAAAAATTCATCAGAATTCACCTCGTTTACTACATAGGCATTTTTAGGACGGTCAGTGACCTCCCACCAGTCTATCACAGTAGCTCCTCGTGTTATTTCTGACTCTGTCTCTATTTCAACATTACAATGTCTTCCGTTGAATAATTCAGGTTTTAACAGCCACGCTATTGTTGTTGGATCATGAAGTGGAGCGCCGTCATTTCCGTATTTTTTTGAATTATAACGGCTATAAAAACCTAACATCTTTGCCAAGGCTAATGAGGCGGTATTTCCTACGGCCTGAATTTTTTCAACCCGCGCTTTGGTGGTAAGGATTTGATGAGTTACATCGAGTGGCATCATAATTATGGGAGCACCGCAATTATATACGATTTTTGCAGCCTCAGGATCAGCAAATATATTGAATTCTGCAGATGGAGTAATATTGCCTTGCGCAAAATACCCTCCCCCCATCAATACAATTTTTTCGATACGAGAAGCAATCTCTGGTTCTGATTTCAATGCCAACGCTATATTTGTAAGTGGTCCAATTGGGCATAATGTTACGGTTTTTTTATCCTCTTTTAATATCGTTTCCACTAGAAAATCTGGAGCATATTGGGTTTGCAAAGCTATTGAAGGCTTGAATATGTCGGGGCCGTCTAATCCACTTTTACCGTGCGCATGTTCCGCGGTCACTTGGGGCCCAATCAATGGACCTTCTGCTCCTGCAAACACTTTTACGTCTAGGCGACCACTCAATTCACAAATCATGAGTGCATTTCGTGTTGTAAGATCAAGTGGTACATTGCCCGCCACTATTGTTAACCCAAGTATCTCAAGTTCCGGGCTGCCTAATGCGAGCATTATAGCAGCAGCATCATCCTGGCCAGGATCGGTATCGATTATGATTTTCATATGCCGCTTTCGTTGCATTTTTTAGACTCTGCTTGCTTTTTGTCACTTGTTGTAGACTTAACAGTTGTAGTTTTTTGTTCAAGCAACGAATAATTTAAGAATTAGTATCGGTAGTATTGCAAGTATTTACTTAAAATAACCTAGGAATAGAAATAAATTCGACGGTGGTATAGATTTGGAGGAAAAGGGCTGATTAATGAAAAATAAACCTTGGCTAACTTTTGATTGCTACGACACGCTAGTTCGGTATACGGAGAGCAAAACATATACATTAAAGCAATTAGTGCAGGAAAAGAGCGGCGATGCAAAAAAAATAGAGAAAACAAGGTCCGTTTTTGAAAAAACAGAAAGAGAACTTCAACTTGGACCTTTTATGGTTTTGAGTGAAATTATTTACAAAAGTTTTCTGAGTTCGATGCTGTCTGTCAATCTCGAAATACTGCCAGAGGATGTCGAAAAAATTATTTGTTCAATCAAGAATGCCGATCCATTTCCAGATGTTTTCGACGCTTTGAGTGCATTAAAGGATGATTATCGTCTAGCAATTTTATCGAACTCACAACCTGATATTATTAGATATAATATCAATAATATTGGAATAGAATTTGACGCCGTAGTACTCGCATCTGAGGCTAAATGTTATAAACCGAGTAAAGGCATGTTTGAGGAGCTCTTGCAAAGGATCGAGGCTCCAGCACCGAATGTAACTCATATTGCTCAAAGCTTTTACCACGATATGCGCACTGCCAAAGATCTTGGCTTTGGGCGTAGAATATGGATCAACCGTTACAAGCGTGTGGGAGACCCGGAATATAAACCAGATGCAGAGCTGGTCGATTTAACCAGTCTACGAGACGCTATCTAGCCTTAATTCTATATTTAATCATTATCGACTGGAGGCAAATTTTTATGTATCCAGCGCGCGTAGGATGTTGCCTTAGCATCCTCTTCCCGTTGTGTTATTATTTGAATCCCAACAGGTAAATTATCGACGCTCAGCATGGGAATGGTGACGCAAGGCGCGCCCATTAATGAAGATGCAAAATTAAACACTGGGTCTCCTGTAGGTCTTGCGACTAGCGTTCCTCCATCAGTATCCCCAGACCATTTGGGAGCTGGTCCTGGACAGGATAATGTTATGATAGCATCGGCTACAGGGGCGCACATTTTGTGTGCTTGTCGAATATAAGCTCTCTTCAAAATAAAACGCTGATACATTTCGGGGGTCATCGCTTCGGCTTTCTTAAGCGTGTTTTTCAATCTATCGCTTACTTTTTCAGGGGTTTTGTTTATTAGGTTGCGATACCCCCAACGATTTTCCCAACTTGTTATAGAATTTGCTATTTCGCTCGCATTATTTATTTTTACTTCTAGCTCCTCTACCAACATAGATGATTTTCGTTTCAAGATAGTTATCTTATTCCTCTCACAAGTTTCTAAAAACTGCACAAAAGCCTCTTTTGTTTTATCATCAACCGATGCCCATCCCTCAGTTTCGAGAAAGATTAAACTCGTTGGTTTGATAGATTGAGGCGGTGTAGGAGGGCCTTGTAAACCCAAATAACCAGGGTCTCCTCCAGTTCTTTTCGCGATTTCTATAGCTACTTGCCACATATCTTCAATTGAGCCAGCATGTGGACCATGCGTGCTCATTGAAGTTGTCTGTCGTTCGCCGCGATGAAGTCCGCCTTGGCTGGGTTTTAGGGCGAAATTTCCACAATAGCCAGCGGGACGTATTATTGATCCACCGACTTGTGAACCAATTGCGACGGGAACCATGCCTGCAGCAACTGCTGCCGCTGATCCGGAGGATGATCCACCAGGAGTCCGGGAGAGGTCAAAAGGGTTTTTAGTGGGTCCCGGATGGGCCCCGCCCAGTTCGGCAGTGACTGTTTTTCCTATTATTATGCATCCAGCCTGCCTTAATGCCCAAACCAAAGCATTATCATTTCCCGGAGCGTATCCGTTGTATGCCTCACAACCCATTTGTGTGGGCATATCAAAGGTTTCTAATAAATCTTTTATGCCCACAGGCATTCCATCAATTAAAGACAATTGTCTAGCATCTTTCCACCTTTGACTACTTTCATCCGCTAATTGCCTTGCAGTCTCGAGGTTAAGGGTGACAAATGCTTTGACGTCTTGCTCTTTGTTAGCAATTTGTTCCACGCATTTTTCTAGGTAATCGCGTGGCGTGTTCTTCAGAGACTCGAAATCAGGAGTGGCGTTGAAATAAGTCAACGCCTCAAATTGGTCGCAGCTATATTTTTGCATGTTTACCCCGAAGTGTATTTCTAGTTAAAAAAACGAATATTATAGATCAGTTTTTGTGTCATTTGATGACGTTGGAATTTTTTAATATGCGTGTTTGGTGTATCCTAAAGGCGATTATATAGGTTGTAACTCAGACAAGACTTCATCTTTAAAACTTTTCAAATTATCCGTACTTATTGCAAAATAATGAGACGCAATAATGTGCGTTAATTTAAAAATTCTGCATTAAGTTCCAATGGACTCTGAGACAAATTTCCTCTCGAATAAGCAAATCCAAATTTCCGACCTTTCTTATCGTTCTCGTTAGTATCACCTTCAATACGGATTTCATGGTTCCTGCCTATCTCAGTAAAACGGTCCCGTGTTTCGGTTGAATATTTGTTTTTTCCTTCCAAGGTTTCTATAAATTCCTCCAGCGCCATCTTCAATTCATCAGATGAATTTTCTTCCAGAAGAACGCCAGCTTTTTCGAATTCTTGATCCATCGTCAACTCACCAAGTCCTCGCTCGAGAATCTGATTATAAGTCAATCTCCTACCCGTAGTTTTACAGATATAATGTTTAAATAAAAGAACTTCGAGAGGGGCATTAATATCCCAGTCAACAACCCTATTAACCATTAGAGTAGGTTTTTTGAAGCCCCTAATCAATTGGGAAGGGCCAGATGACTGGTTAACAGCAAAAACGCATGTGGCCGCAAAGTATACGTCTAGAAAATTGTCGTATAAGGGATGAAATGGTAAATCAATTACGGAAGCGGGATAATTTTCCAGCGGTTTATTCGATGAATCGCCGATCCGGACCACTTGGTACCCTTTTTCAACGAGCACCAGAATTGCTGATCTGTAATTACAGATATCAACGCAGCGGTGACCGTGGTGACTTAAATCTGGACGGTACCGTATATCTCTCACATGCAATAGAACAGTCGGGATTGAAGGATCTAAACCGATCTGTTTCATCCACGCTTCACCCTTCAACCTCATAGAGTTCGGAAGCTGGAAAGACGCTAGGGGTGTTCCTTGAATAAACTCCTTCCTAAAGACATCCCACAGATGGTTCGCGTCCCATATTAATAGGTCCAAGTTAGGCGATAGTGTACGGTGTTCTCCGACACACACACCAATTAGGGGAATAATTGGATCTTCCGTGACCACGTTAATAAACTTTGGACCAAGAACTTTAAAAACATTGGGGTTTACATGCGGGTTATAAATTGGACCTGTTACTATGATGATCCTATCATAAAATCTCTCAAAAAGTGTCTTTATATGCAATAATTCGCCGGAGAGTTGGCCAATTCTGTCGACTTGGTAGAGCACATATACAAGGTTTCGCTTTCCCGGCAGGACCCTTGGAGCTACTAATTTAATAAGTTCTTTGAAGGTCTCGGGGCGGGCAGCCTTTTCTAGAGATCGCCGAAACAAATTTATGTGTTGTTGCCTATTAGCAGTAGCGGCCATGTTTTTAGTGCTTTCGTATCTATGCAAAGTATTATTTATAGTATTTAAGCAAAAATTATACCAAAGTTCTTCACATCTTCTTAGTACGTTAAAATGATTTGATCTCTTTCATGTCTTCTTATTTTAATTATTCCGAAATGGGCATTTCCGGCTATTAACTCTAATTGTATTGTAGCAGTTTTTTGGATGCTAAAGTGCAGCGATCAAATTAGGGAAGTTTGGGATGTAGATGAAAAACTTGTTAGGCAAGGCCCTCTTTGCTAAAGAACCTAGGGTTGCGAGAGCAGCCTTTTGAATATTTCTAAAATTGTTTGAATCTCTCCTATGCTGATTAGAATAAACTAGCTAGAAGGCTTGGATAGGTAATCCAAAAGGCCACTCAAGTGTTAGTTGGGAAGCAGTCTTAGTCATCCCGCATAATTTGTTGAATTTTGATTGTCGTTATTTCTCTGTCTCTTGGGACATTCATGCTACTCTCAAAAGGATCTCGTAGTGTTAACTGTCTTGCGAATAAACTAATGACTCTTGAAAAGAAGACTTCACTTGCTCTGTATTCAAATATGCTAAAGATCCGTCTTGTAGAAGAAGAAATAGCATCGCGGTATAACGAACAAGAAATGCGATGTCCCGTTCATTTATCCATTGGCCAAGAAGCTGCAGCTACTGGGGTAGGCTTTGCACTCACACAAAAAGATAAAGTATTTAGTACGCATCGAAGTCACGCTCATTATCTCGCCAAAGGGGGAGATTTGAGCAAAATGATTGCCGAAATTTATGGACGTGCAACCGGATGTATTGGGGGGCGCGGGGGGTCAATGCACATAATGGACCCGGAGGTTGGCATGATGGCGAGTATTCCAATTGTTGGTTCCTGTATTCCGCTGGCCATTGGCAGTGCGTTATCAGACACTTTGGATGGAAACCCTGTTGTTTCCGTAGCATATCTTGGAGATGCATCGATAGAAGAGGGTGTATTTCATGAAAGTGCTAATTTTGCAAAATTATCAAATTTGCCAGTTTTATTTGTTTGTGAAAACAATCTTTACTCGGTCTATACCCATATCAGCGAACGACAACCGCCGAGACTAATTACATCAATTCCCGAGGCTCATGGGATTCCCATGGTTCATTGCGATGGGAATGATATAGAAGCGGTTTACGCGTCAACATTGAGGGCATTGGATAATATTCGCTCCCAAAACGGACCATTTTTTCTACTGCTTGATACCTATCGATGGCGTGAGCACTGTGGGCCAAATTTTGATAACGACCTTGGGTATAGATCAGAACAGGAATTTATGGAATGGAAGATGAAAGACCCCGTCGAACAGTATAGAAAAAAACTTTTGGCTAAAAAAATCATCACCAAAGAGACGGACCTAGAATTAACAGATAATATACAAAAAGAGATAACAGTAGCTTTTGATTTTGCCAAAAACTCACCCTTTCCAGAGCTCGAGACTGCTATCAACCACGTATACGCCTAGGGATATGATGAAAAATAATCGTTCCATTTCTTTTGGGGAGGCCATTCGTGAAGGACTTCTTCAAGCATCTGAAATAGATCCTTCCGTAATACATTTTGCTGAAGGTGTAGAAGACCCCTCAGCGGTGTTTGGAACCTTGAAGGATATAGGTAAAGAAATTGGCCAAAACCGTATGATTGAGATGCCGGTTTCAGAGAACGCGCTTACAGGAGTAGCCATTGGTGCGGCGCTAACCGGCAAGCGACCGGTCATTAGCTTTCATCGTGTTGAGTTTGCGATGTTAGCGTTAGAACAAATCGCTAATAATGCAGCTAAATTTCATTACGTGAGTAATGGAAAGCATAATGTTCCATTAGTAATGCGACTTATAATTGGACGTGGGTGGGGACAAGGGCCAGAACATTCTCAAAGTTTAGAGAGTGTTTTTGCATATTTCCCAGGCCTTAAGGTTGTAATGCCTGCGCGTCCCAAGGATGCTAAAGGAATGATTATAGCAGCAGTAGAAGATAAAAATCCGGTCTTATTTATAGAACACAGATGGAGCCATTATGCAGTTGGGGATGTACCTCAAAATTATTTTTCTACTGGCATTACTGGCCCCGAGAGAATAAAAACTGGTGACGCTATCACTGTGGTAGCGACTTCCTACATGACGCTTGAAGCACTTCGGGTGGCTGATGCCCTGGAAAGAGTAGGTGTTAATATTGAGTTATTCGATTTGCGTGTTTTAAGGCCATTATCTTTAGAGGCAATAGTGGAATCTGTAAAAAAAACTGGAAAACTTTTGACAATAGATACAGGGTTCCGGACGTATGGAATAGGAGCGGAGATTGTATCCAGTGTTATTGAAAGGTCTTTTGAATTTCTTAAAACAGCTCCAATTAGGCTAGGATTGCCAGATCATCCGACTCCCAGTTCAGCAAGCCTGATTAAAAATTATTATGTAGACTCGATCATGATTTTGGAAAAGATTTCTCAAGTTGTTGATATAGCACCCTCTGTCTTGGAACAGTTGAAAAAGAGTATTGTTAATGAACGGAACAATATTCCTATTGATGTGCCGGATCCTTTTTTTAAGGGGCCGTTTTAAAATTTGATGGTAATTGCCAGCTATTAATCTCTACGATATTTTCAATTCTCTTATGTATTAGTGAAGGATAAACAATGAACGAACAAGCTTTCAAAACAACAGTTGTTGGATCGATGCCTAAACCTGATTGGCTAATGGAAAACCTGCCGTTAAACACAAAGGGCAAGCAGGTCCATGGCAAAGGAGCAACTTGGCAATTTGAAGGCGAAGCACTAGAGAAAGCTCTAGATGATGCTACTCGATTGACCGTGCATGACCAGATTGTAGCTGGGATAGATATCATAAGCGATGGAGAGCAACGGCGAACATCCTACTTGACCTACATAACACAAAAACTGACAGGGTTTGATTACGATAATTTAGCTGAGAAGTGGACACGAAATGGCAGAAGATTGGCTGAAGTGGGTCGATGCGTAGGTCCAATAAAACGAACAAATAGTCTGTTATCGAGAGACTTAGAGTTTTTGAAAAGCCAAACTGAGCTCCCCGTCAAGATAACCCTGCCTGGGCCAATGACAGTTGTGGATTCTACCTATGATGAACATTATGGTGACGAAGTTTCAATGGCTATGGATGTCGCCGCCGCACTGAACGAAGAAGCGTTAAATCTGGAAAAATTAGGGGCGTCTGTAATTCAATTCGATGAACCTGTCTTTAGTCGATACCCTGACAAGGTGCGAGAATGGGGCATTGAGGCATTAGACCGTTGTTTGTTGGGAATTTCAAAATCGAAGACGGCTGCTCATATTTGTTATAGTTATCCAATGCCTGGAGTGCCGAGACCTATCGTTGATAGTTATCCCGTTATTTTAAAAGCTCTTGAGAACTCAAAAATTGATGAGCTTGCGCTCGAATTTGAGGCTTCAAAGCTGGATCCAGAATTGTTGCGGTTGTGTCCATCTAAAACAATAATGTTTGGATGTATAGATAACGGTACTCATGAGATAGAAAACCCAACCGAGGTAGCCCAAAAATTACTTGCTGCCGCTCAACATATCCCTGCCGAACAAATACAAGCTGCACCAGACTGTGGGCTATTACCGCTACCTTTAGGTATAGCTAGAGAGAAATTAAAAGCGATGGTTGATGGGGCCGAACAAGCACGGATTGCATTAGCGGGATAAGACTATACATATGCTCGTTTTAAATCTGATTGATATTATTAGGAAGATATAATGCCAAAAAAAATAGCACTGATATTAGGCGTTGGCGCCAAAGACGGTATCGGGGGTGCCTTATGCGATAAAGCAGCGGGTGAGGGATATCATGTGGTGGCAGTTGGACGAACGGAAGACAAGTTGAATATTGTATCCGAAATCATTCGAAAAAATGGTGGCTCTATAACACCGCTCGTTGCTGATCTTGCTAAAGAACAAGAAATCACCAAAGTTTTCGACAAATTGGACACGATGACCGAGACGTTGTCATTTGTGACATACAATGCGGGAAATAATTTTAGAGAAGAAACACTTAAGATGGACTCAACGTTTTTTGAGGAAGCTTGGAGGATATGTTGCTTTGGGGGCTTCATAGCTGGTCGGGAGGCAGCAAGAAGATTGAGCGCTCTTGGCGAGGGTTCGATTTTATTTACTGGGGCTACTGCATCTTTGCGGTCTCGTCCACCGTTTGTAGCATTCGCATCGGCCAAAGCAGGTTTAAGAGCGGTCGCGTCTGGTCTCGCTCGAGAATTCAACCCGTTGGGTGTACACGTCGCTCACGTGATTATAGACGGTGGTATTAACGGCGATATTATCCGAGGGAGGGCGCCTGAGCGGATAAAAGATGCTGGTGAAAACGGTATGCTTCTTCCTCAGGCAATTGCTGATAATTATTGGCAAATCCATCTTCAGCATCCATCTACCTGGAGTTTTGAAATAGATTTACGGCCTTATAAAGAGGTCTTTTGATAAAACCCATGGTAGTCTTGGCAAAAACCACGATAACTGTCTTATGAGCTTATCAAACCCGATGGAAAAATAATGACGCGCAGTCGCCCCAAGGACCTCAAAAATCTTGTATTGATAGCATCTTTACTTTTCATGATTATCGGAACTGGCAGCGTATATTTTTTAGTTGTTGCATTAAAACTGATTAGCACAGAATTCCAATGGCCTAGAGCTGTTCCATCGTTTGCTTATGCACTTCAATATTTTGGTGCTGGTTTTGGTGGAGTGATAATGGGTTATGTATTGGACAAATTTGGAATGGGGCTCCCAGCACTAATTGGAGCGACTATGATTGGCCTTGGCGCCATATTGACTAGTTATGTGTCAAGTCCGTGGCATCTCTATGTTATTTACGGTGTTTTGATGGGGTTTCTTGGAAGATCAGCTCTTTTTTCTCCCCTTACAGCGAATATAACCAGGTGGTTTGAAGCGAATAAGGGTAAAGCAGTTGGTATTGTTGGGTCTGGACAGGCTATTTCTGGTGCAATTTGGCCCCCAATATTTCAATATTGTTTTGACCTCGTGGGATGGCGGGAGACCGCCTTTTGGTACGGTGTATTTGTTTTAATTTCTATGTTGCCGCTAGTATTAATTTTGAGAAAATCACCTGAAAAAAATCAAACTTCACCCGTTACTAGTACAATTGACGATAACCAACCATCAAATACAATAATTGCTTCAATTGGTCTAACACCGTTTGCAATGCAAATAATCCTGTCTATTGCCTCAATAGGTTGTTGTGTTGCGATGTCTTTACCTCTGGCTCATCTCGTGGCCCATATGAGTGACATCGGATATGGGGCTGCGCACGGTGCCCAATTAATATCCCTAATGTTAATGGCGGCAGGGGTCAGTAGTTTTTTTGGTGTTGGTTATTTGGGTGATAAATTTGGAGGCTTGCAGGCGGTTTTTATCTTTTCTGTTATTCAAGCATTATTTTTGAGCGTTTTATCTGTAGTGGATAGTTTGATCGCAATTTATGCCTCAGCTATTTTGTTTGGCATTGGGTATGGTGGAATATTACCCTGCTATCCTCTGATTGTGAGAGAATATCTGCCATCAAAGGAAGCCGGTAGACGGACGGCAGTCGTTGTTTTTTGTGGTGGTGCTGGGATGGCTTTGGGCGGCTGGATGGGAGGGGTTGTGTTTGATGCTACAGGCGGATACGCAATGGCTTTTTGGATTGGCGTTGGTTTTAATCTCTTTAATTTAGTGATTATTGGCAATCTTATTTCTCGAAACAAAAATCGATTATTGGCACAAACTCATTAAATATTCTCACATTCTCCTTTTTAAATTGAGCGAATTTGCCCCAATGAAATAATAATCGCCTTCATAACCGGCGTACTCCATAACACTTATCCATTCTTCTTTCTTCAGGATTAATGTCCCTAAAAGCGTCCAATCCTTGAATAAAAAATATTCGGATTCTGTTTCATATGTTGCAAGTGTTATGAATGAGTTTCCGGTGCCTACGCGATTTATTTCCTTAAGGGCCTTTACTGCATCTGGCAGCGAGTAGGTATAAACGTAACTCAGACCGATCACAAAATTGAAAAAATTATCCGGAAAGGGTAATTCGAGCGTAGAAACTTTTTTTATAGAGTTTTTAACTGCGGCCATGGCATGCTTTATGGCGTAATCAGAATTTTCTGTGCCAAATATCTCTAAAGATGGTTTAACTTGTTTGAGGTCATTTAGTAAAAACCCTTTTTCGCAGTTTAAATGCAATACCCTAGACGCGTCCTTTAGCCGGTAGTGTTTGACGATACGGTCAGCAATGGGCAGCCACCGGCCGTCATAGCTGAACCCGCCGTAACCAAAATTTCTATCCCCATCGAAAAAGTTCTCACCCCTCTCCACTGCTACTAGTCTATGGTTAATTGTTCTCATGTTACGTCCAACAAACCTTGGCTCGGTTGGTTTAGGGTAACCCGCTAAAATATTTACTTCAGGCATCGATTATTCATTCCCATATTTGGAGAACTTATTGTGTCTTTTGTGAAAGTATTACATAAAGAGTGCATTATTTAAGATTATCTTTTTAACGATGGTTGAAATCAAATACGAAATCATCGATGAACCGGTTTGTCATTTCGGTGGTGGTGGCAGGTAGGTAGGCGTATTGATTTTCAATAATATTGGTATCAATGGTAAATGATGTTTTATCTGTTTCTCGCACGGTTACCGAAGAGGTAGATTTTAGTCTTTCTCGCATAAGATCTATAACTTTAAATAATTGGATTGGCTCACTTGCAGCAAGGTTAACGGTATTATTACTTTGCCAGTTGGGGCGGGCACTCAAATGTATAATAAAGTCATTAATTGTCCATAAATCGCAAATATTATTGAAGAGAGATTTAGGATTGTAATATTCAACGTCTTCTCCTAATTGAAGTCGCTTAGCAATAGTGTGAAGCCATGGTCGTCCTGCCGGCAAATTTGGACCAACGATACCTGGCAGTCTTATGGTTATTGCTGTCACCTTTTCGGAAAAGGTTTGAACCAGCTTTTCACCGAAAAACTTAGTGCTACCATAAAAATTAGGGTTATTTATTGCGCTAAGTTCAGTGACCGACCCCTCGCGAATATCTCCCAGCACGCTTATTGTGGATAAATATATGAACAATTTTGGTGTGCATAATTCTGCGAAGTTTAGAGCATTATATAAAGCATGAATATTTGATTTTAAAAAAGCATCAGTTGTTGCGGGTTGCCTGGAGAATTTATGCTGTGCTGCGGAGAAAATTATGATGTCTGGGTTTCTCTTGAAACGCCAAGGTTGAGCTAGATCTTGGTAAATAACTTCTCTTGCATTATCAGAAAAAGGTTGGTGGTTGCGGGTTGCTGCAATAACTTCAAATTTTTCACTCAGATGTTTGACCAAAAATGATCCTACATATCCTCCAGAACCGGCAATCAATATACTTGTCATTGTAGAACCTAAAAAATTTTGAGTGTTAAGAACGAGCTTATAGTTCGATCCGTCTTAGCTACTTTAGTTGAAAAATTAGACAATGTATTCTTTACAATAGAAAGACCTGATTTCAATAATAGCATTCTTCATTGAACACATTATTTAAGAGAAAATTAGTTTATGGCAGTTGAAAAAATTAATGGGATCCGAACACATTATTTAGTTGATGGATCAAACGATTGTCCCACCATCACTTTCATTCATGGACAAGCATTCAATACAGAATCCTGGTCGCGACAAATTGATGCGTTTAAGGATCAATTTCAAATTCTCAGAATAGATTTACGTGGTCATGGTTTGACCGAAGTTGGAGAATTGGGGAATGACTTGAGAATGTTGAATATGGCCGAGGACATTGTAGCAATATGGGATCATCTAAAAATAAAGCGATCTCATTATGTCGGAAAATCTCTCGGCGGCATGATAGGTTTTGATCTAGCGTTACACAATGCCGATAGGTTAAAAAGCCTTACTCTGGTAGCTACCCAGAGTAAGATGCCTTGCGGCAGTCTGGATCGTATGAGACGTAATATAGAGGATTATAGAAAATCCCCTCTCAAGATGAAATTAGCTGCAGATCAGCTTTTAAAAAGATATTTGCCTGAATCCTATCACAAAAATGACCCTATGGGATATAGATTATTGGAGGAAAGTATTCTGCAAATGACCATTGATGCGTATGCTTTCAGTTCCGAGGCGATTAACGCAATGGACTATGATGATCATTTAAAAGATATAAATTTACCTACTTTGGTTATAGCGGGTGAGCTTGATATACCAACACCACCATCCAGAATGGAAATATACCGAGAAAAGATTAGGGGAGCCAAATGGGGTGTCATAAGTGGCGCGGCGCATTTACCAAATTTTGAGAAGCCTAAAGAGTTTAATGCCTTATTAAAACAATTCCTGAAGTGAAAGAGGATAGAATATTGAAGACCATTCCAATATTTCAGGTGGACGCTTTTAGCACCCAACCTTTCTCTGGCAACCCAGCAGCAGTTTGCCCAGTCTCTGGTTTTTTAACAGATGAAGAAATGATTGCAATTGCCGCTGAAAATAATTTGTCCGAAACAGCATTTGTTGACCTAAATACAAATCCATTTTTCATCCGTTGGTTTACACCCAAGCTAGAAGTCAATTTGTGCGGACACGCAACCCTGGCTGCGGCGCGTATCTTATTTGATGAATACTTGCCAGTTGAAGTTGACCACGTTGAATTCAACTCAAGGAGTGGGAGGTTGAGTGCAATACGAGACAAAAATCTGATCTATTTAAATTTTCCCACCGATGAGCCCAAAAAAATTAATGAAAATATACTAATAGAACAAGCTTTGGGTCGCAGACCCGTTGATCTACTTAAAGGCAAGGATGATATCTTGGCAATTTTTGATGATGAAGCAATTATAAAAAAAATAACCCCAGATTTTGAAAAATTAATGCAGCTTGAATCGAGGGGATTAATTATTAGTTCGAAAAGCACCAGCTTCGATTTTGTGTCTAGGTTCTTTGCTCCTCAATCAGGTATTAACGAAGACCCGGTAACGGGTTCGGCGCACACGGTATTAACTCCCTATTGGGCAAAAAGACTTGGTAAAGATAAAATGGTTGGTTTTCAATGCTCTGAGCGGGGTGGGGAATTGCAATGTTGGTTGAAAAAAGACAGGGTTATGATCGGTGGATCCACCGCAAGATATATGGATGGAACCCTACGTCTCCAATGATTATAGTTCTCAATCCAGGTTGTTGAATCCTATCTAATGATATGGGAACTAAAGAGATGGTGGAGTCTACTTTGAAGACAAAGGGAATCGGCGTCCCTATACCCCGGAGAGAGGATGAACGTCTCTTAAGGGGACTAGGAAGATATACGTCTGATCATATTGACAAAGAAATGTCTTACGGAATTATTGTTCGCTCTCCTTATGCTCATGCCAAGGTGAAATCTATAGATATCTCAAAGGCGTTAATATCGCCCGGTGTGTTGGCGGTGCTATCTGGCCAAGATTTGAGAGCTGACGGTATAAAGCCAATTCCACATAATGCTGAGTGGAGTGGCGCTCCTGATGCGGAAATTCGTCTTCCTAAAGGTTTTGAGGTTTTTACCCCAGAGCATTTCCCATTGGCGCTTGATGTTGTCCGATTTGTTGGTGAACCAGTCGCTTTGGTGGTTGCAGAGACTGAACCGCAGGCCATTTCGGCGGCGGAATTGGTATCCGTTCTTTATGAGGAACTGTCCGCAGTCGTTGACTCAAGAAAAGCGATGAAGGTTGGAGCTCCTATCGTCTGGAGCGAACGGGGTAATAATATATCTTTATCATGTGAGGTTGGTGATTCGACGGCTACAGATCAAGCCTTTGCGAGTGCAACACATGTTGTCAATTTTAATAGTTGGGTCCAACGCATCACGGGAAGTCCAATGGAGCCTCGAGCGGCTATTGGTAGTTTTGATAATAAAACCGGTCAGTATACATTGCGTTCTGCGTCCGGTCGAGGTGCTGTGCAAACGCGAGAACGATTAGCATTTATGTTGAATATCCCTTTAGAAAATTGCCGCGTGGTTTTTGGTGATATGGGAGGCAATTTTGGGACAAGAAATGCCTTCTTTTCAGAGGCCTTTCTTATGCCCTGGGCATCACGTATTGTTGGGCGCACAGTGAAGTGGACTGCAAGCAGAAGCGAATGTTTCTTAAGTGATTATCAGGGAAGAGACCTTGGCATTGAATCCGAATTAGCATTGGATAAAAATGGTAAATTCTTGGGCCTGAGAGGGACAAATATTTCAAATCTTGGCGCTTATGTCGCCTATTTCTGGCCTTTACGAAAAGGCCTTTCGCTTATGCAAAGTGTTTATAATATACCATCAGTTCATTTCAAAGGATTCGCTGTGTTTTCTAATACACCACCTACTGCAGTTTACCGAAGTGCTGGGAGGCCCGAGGCAATTTATGCGATTGAAAGATTGATTGATATTGCTGCTGCCGAATGTGGATTTGATCGAACGTACTTGAGACAAATTAATCTTATCAAAAAAGACAGTTTACCCTTTAAAACTGCAGTAGGAGTAACTTACGACAGTGGAGACTACTCAGAAGCTATGGAGATAGCCCTGAACAAAACCGATATAGAAGGCTTTAAAGCCCGGAAGCAGGGGTCGAGAAAGCGCGGTCTATGTCGTGGATGGGCTATCGCAAATTATATAGAAGTAACCAGCGGTATCCCGAGGGAACGAGTAGAATTAAGAGTTTGCAAAGATGGTAACATAGATTTGGTGGTTGGCACAATGAGTAGCGGCCAGGGACATGAGACTAGTTATGCCCAAGTGGCCAGTGATTGGTTGGGTGTTCCAATTGGCTCTATACGTTTTGTAGCAAATGATACGGATCGAGTTACAGTTGGTGGAGGATCGCACTCTGGCCGTTCAATGCGCCTTGTAAGCATTGCACTAGGGGAAGCAATTTCAGATCTGATAGAAAGAGGTAAATTTATTGTAGCGCATTTACTTGCGTGCGATACAGCATCGATCAATTATGAGAATGGCTATTTTATTGTTCCAAATAATCGACGTTTAACTCTTTTAGATGTAGCTGATGCAGCCTTATCCCTAAATAGCCTTCCTTTAGAATACCAGGGGTATTTTGAGGGTATTGGTGATATAACTAATAGAACAGGCGGGTATCCATACGGGGCCCACGCGTGTGAGGTTGAAGTCGATCCTGAAACAGGAGTTGTAGAGATCGTAAGTTGGTCTGGTGTTGATGATGTAGGGTTGGCTATTAATCCATTGATTTTACATGGACAAGCGCATGGTGCAATAACGCAAGGAATCGGGCAGGCACTTTGGGAAAATATAAATTACGACCCTGAAGATGCTCAATTACGGTCTGGATCTTTCATGGATTACAGTATGCCACGTGCAGTTGATATTCCGTCAATGGAGACAATAATCACCGAAAATCCTGCGTCATCACATCCCTATGGAATTAGACCAGGGGGGGAAGGAGGTACTACACCTGCTTTAGGCCTTGTCATTAATGCTATCGTACATGCGTTGTCGGATTATGGAGTCCGGCATATAGAGATGCCGGCAACGCCAGAACGTGTCTGGCGAGCTATTCACAGTAAAACCTCATAGGTTGCAATAAGTTCAGTTGAAAAAAAAATGAATAATAATATGATCCAGAATAATAAATAAATATCGATTGATGATTTGAAGTTTTAAATAAGGAGAAAATAATGACTGCAAGTTGCGAGTGGGTTGATGTGGGAAGTGGATTAAAAGCTTATTATGGCAGGCCATCCGGCGCTGGTCCCCACCCGTGTCTAGTCGTTTATATTGAGGCGTTTGGAGTAAACGAACACTTCAAAAAATTAACACAGCGTTTGGCCGACCAGGGCTTTGCCACAATTACACCGGACATCTATGGAGGTGATACGTACTCATATGACGATTTGAGTAACGCAATCGGAAAATTGAAAACAATGAACGACGATGTTGTTATGCAACAGACAGAACAGTGCCTTGATTGGCTGTCCAATCAATCAGAAGCTGATGAGCAAAGGTCGGGTGTCACAGGATTTTGCATGGGCGGTCGATTTACGTTCCTTGCAAATGCTCAATTAGCTGGAAAATTTAAGGGTGCCTCGTCATTTTATGGAGGCGGGATTGGTCCCATAGAGGATGGAGCAGGGCGTAAAGTCTTGTTAGACCGTGTTGCGGAAATGGGGGCACCTATCTTATTTTGGTATGGGTCTGATGATGAGTCCATTCAGCCGGATGAACTTGGGCGTATTGCACAGTCGATGGCGGAGCATAAAAAACAATATACAATGACGTGCTTTCCTAATGTTGGGCATGGCTTTTTCTGTGAAGACCGTGGGAGCTACGATGAAAATGCAGCTGAAGAAGCATTCGAAAAAACAGTGGCTTTCTTCAGGAAGCAGCTTGCTTGAAGGTATTTTTAATTAGAGGCTTCTTTTAGAATAATATTTTGCTAAGAAGCCTCTGTTGCATGTTGTTCTCTAAGTTCTCTTTTTAAAAGCTTTCCACTGGGGTTTTTCGGCAGGTTTTTTCGGAAAATAACCTTGGTGGGGGCTTTGAAGCTTGCTAAATGTACTTTGCAGTGATCAATGATAGATGCCTCTGTTTTTTCTGTTCCATCCTTTAGAACAATTACGGCAGTGACAGTCTCGATCCATCGGGGATGAGGCAACCCAATAACAGCGACTTCAGATATCTCTGGCAGGAGATAGATACATTCCTCTACTTCGCGACTGGCAACATTTTCTCCGCCTGTGTTTATCATATCCTTTTTTCTGTCGACGACAGTAATGTGTCCTTCTTGATCTATTGTTGCTAAATCACCACTGTGAAACCATCCACCTTCAAAGGCGATTTCGGTTCTATCTGGATCGTTATAGTACCCAGAAAGTAATTGTGGCGAGCGATGTACGATCTCACCAACTTCTCCTAGTTTCACATCAAGCATTTGATCATCGACTACTCTTGTTTCGACGTTAAGAGTCGCGATGCCTGCCGACCCGGCTTTCCTGAATTGATCTTCGGGCTTTAGCACCGTTGCGAGTGGAGCAATTTCGGTTTGGCCGTAGAGATTCCAAAGTGCTACCTGTGGCAGCCGTTCCTGCATTTCCTTCAATATTTCAACAGGCATTATCGACGCGCCGTAATAGCCTTTAGTAAGTTTCTCAAAGTTCGTTT
>QBVV01000020.1 GCA_003284265.1 SAR116 cluster bacterium AG-313-A07 | reverse complement strand
GGAACATTTTAAAACTTGCGAAACATTATCATTGAAAATAATGGAGGCGATATGTGTTAGCCTAGGATTAGAAAATCGGCACTTGGAAAAATGCTTTCACCCCCATCATACAAGTTTCCTTCGTCTAAATTATTACCCGGTGGCCGATCCTCTCGCTGATATTGATAAAAACGACAAAGTAGATGCTGGCATGGGCGTTCATCATCACACAGATTCGGGGGCAGTGACTATACTCTGTCAAGATAACATCGGAGGATTACAAGTCTTCAAAGATAAGTATTGGCTACCTATCGAACCTATAAACGACGCCCTCGTTATTAATATAGGCGATATGATCCAAGTATGGTCAAATGGAAAATATAAAGCCGCAATGCACCGCGTTGTCGCAATGGAAAAAGTTGACCGGTACTCAATACCTTTTTTCTTTAATCCATCCTACGAGACCATTGTTTCACCATTCACAAATAATAATGAAAAGAGTGTTTACCACAGCATTAACTGGGGAGACTTCAGACGACAACGCGCCGATGGCGACTATGCAGATGTTGGAAAAGAAATCCAAATATCAGACTATCTGATACAATCCTAACTCCGAGTACGATTTTCTCATTTGGATTCTGTTACTATCTAATATTTCACAGAGAATCTCTTAATTCAAACTGGATTACGCGCCAGCAATTGCTTTGCTATAATAAGCTTTTGCAACTCGTTAGTGCCTTCGCCGATAGCCAGTAAAGGAGCGTCTCTATAATATCGCTCGATATCAAATTCCTTTGAGTATCCATAAGCACCGTGTAGCCGCATAGCTTCCAGACTATTAGATAGAGCCGCTTCACTCGCCACCAATTTTGCCATTCCAGCTTCCATATCGCACCGCTCCCCACGATCATATGCCAGCGCGGCCTGCTCTGTCAGCAATCGCGCAGATTCCACTTGAGTTGCCATATCAGCTAATTTAATTTGGATAGATTGATGCTCACAAATAGATTTTCCAAACGTTTTTCGCAGTTGAGAATACTCAACCGACTTTAAGAGGCAAGCTTTCGCTATTCCAACACCCCGCGCTGCAACGTTTATTCTGCCAAGCTCTAGCCCACCTAGGATTTGTTGAAGCCCGCGCCCCTCCGCACCACCTATTAAATTTTCACCCGGTACAAATAAATCCTCCATCACGAATTCGCCCGAGTCGATGCCTTTGTAACCAAGTTTTTTCATGCGCTTATCAACTTTAAATTCGGAACTTTTCTCGACAAGAAAGAGACTCATTCCTTTATGTCTTGGTTCAGCCTCAGGGTTTGTTTTAGCAAGAATAGCCAATACCCCACCTTCTACGGCATTACTTATCCAGGTCTTAGCACCATTTAACGAATAGCCGTTACCTGATTTATCAGCTCTAGTCCTGATACCCTGCAAATCAGTACCCGCATCCGGTTCGGTTAATGCTATCCCGCCTCGAAGCTCCCCAGATGCGAATTTTGGTAACCATTTTGCCTTCTGTTCCTCGGTACCTGAACGTTCAACAGCGGCAGCCATAATGAGATGAGAGTTAAATATACCCGATACCGACATCCACACAGTCGATACACGTTCAACAATTTTTGCGTAGGTCGAGACTGATAGACCGAGACCACCATACTCCATGCCAATGGTTGCTCCAAAAAGCCCCATATCCACCATTTTATCGACAATTTCCTGGGGGTATGTATCATCGGCTTCCAAGTCGTGAGCAAAGGGTTCAACATCCCGTTCTAAGAACCTGTCAACACTCTCAAGAACCATGCGTTCTTGTTCTTCTTTTTCCTCAATCGTGAAATCCTCTGCTACAGCCATTTTTCTATTTCTCTCATTTAAATAATTAGATTACGATTTTAATGTTATTTATCTATACCGTGTCCCTGTTTTGCGACCAGCATCGATCGGTCAAAAGTCATAAATACTGTGCCATCGGCCTTAGTTCCACGTGTTTTAATTGAGACGATACCCTGTGTTGGTCTCGAATTTGATTCTCTTTTATCTACCACTTCGGACTCTGCATAAATAGTATCGCCAATAAATACGGGAGCGGGTAATTTAATATCCGTCCAACCAAGGTTTGCGATAGCCTTTTGGCTAACATCACTCACACTCATGCCTGCGACAATGGATAAGGTGAGGCAAGAATTAACCAAAATTTGCCCAAATTCACTATCTTTTACATATTCCTTATCAAAATGAAGCGGGTGTGTATTCATTGTTAAAAGAGTGAACCACGTGTTATCCGCCTCACTGATAGTACGGCCGGGGCGATGTTCATATATATCACCGATAACAAAGTCTTCGAAATTACGGCCGATGTCTTCTCTAAAACGCCTCTTGCCTGTTTTATCTGTTATAGGAGTACTTCCATAAACCATCTTTTTACTCTCAATCCTCGCCTGCCATTCGAAGTCCTCGCTCACCTGAGCACGTCAAATCCAACATCGCATCCACTGAACTTGATTTTTCAATTGTTAACATTTCGCTTACTAATGCGTTTCTTTGATCCTCACTTAAATAAGGAGCAACCAGATCATCAAATTTAGAGCGAGCCTCTGCGTCTGTCATAAAATTTTCAGGCTCACCCTTTGGCACTGTAACGCTATGCTCAAAACTGTCTCTTGATGTTTTTATTCGAACAATCCCGGCCATATTGTCTGGATATTCTGATTCCGCCCACGGGTCTGTCACCGTAGTAAATTTTGCTGCAAGTGCTAAGGTGTCATTATCATTGAGGTGTTTATCATAATCATCCCAGCCCATTGTCCCTTCTCTTAAAACTACTGCACCACAAAATGGCATCGAAAACTGGCCGTCAACTGCACCCGTTGGCTTTCTTTTACTTTCATCTGTTTCGCCTATTATTCTCCATCCCGTATGGGGCAAGCCTACCTCAACTTTTTCAACGTCTTCTATAGAGATATTATTCTCGGTCCGCATTGCAGCTATAGCACCCATTGCGGAGTGACTGTACCTGCAGGATGGATAGGGTTTAACTGCGATATTCATGGTTTCCCAGACAGCGCCAAGATCTGCTGATGCCCGACTGATATCGGGGCTAGGTGCATAAGATTGTAGAAAACCATCTTTGCCTTCTATTGACCCCATTGGACCAACAAAGCCTTCCTTTGCTAACGTCGCGGCTATCAAACCATTGTGACCAGAATAACCAACCTGAAATCTCTTAGTCCACGCGCCATCAGCTAAAAACCTCATCGATCCTGACGTTTGGCATTCAGCTATTCCAAAAGCACTGGCGATATCGTCAGCATTAAGACCAAAAATTAAACCCGCCGCTGCTGCCGCCCCGAATGTTCCACACGTAGCTGACGGATGATATCCACGTTTATAGTGATCTGAGGGATTGAGCGATAAGCTAAGACGAATTTGGACTTCATAGCCAGCAGCTATCGCAGTAATGACCTTTTTTCCATCGGCTCCGACCATCTCAGCCGCTGCTAACGCCGCGGGTATTATTGGGGCACTAGCGTGAATAGAACCAGCTGCGTGCGTATCATCAAAGTCAAGGCTGTGAGCAAGTGTGCCATTGATCATAGCTGCACCGGCAGGCGTGTATTTATTGTGTGTACCGATTACCTTACATTGACCACCAAGATAACCCATCACCTGACTCGCAGCCAGAAGACTAGGAGTAGACTCTGAGTCGTGCATGGCTCGAATGGAAATACCTACAGTGTCCATAATCAAAAATTTAATGCGCTCCACCACTTCAATGGGCAAGTCATCAAACGACAGATTTGCTACAAATTCTGCAAGTTGTTTGGTTTCTGACATCGACAAACCTTCCGTAACGAGTTGTTGAGTTTTCTATATAAAATAAGGTGTTGGGACGCCAAGGTCAATTGACCGAAATGTTTTATCCAGTAGGTATTTAACGAACCGCTTACTGCTGGCACTTGAAAGCAGGACCCTAGTAAATGACGTGGTTAGGTTATTACTCATTTTACTTCTAACTTTATGCGCGAATTCTGCTAGATTAATAAGTCAATTGTCTCATGCGTGCCAGTTGCACTTTTATTTAGCAATGTTAATAGTTACGACTATTAATAATTTATGTCTTCAAACTGCCAGTGCAGCAGTTCTCTTTTGATCGACTGAACAGGGATACCAATTGAAAAAAGAGATTGCTACAAGCCGTTCAACCGTTACCATAAAAGAAGCATATCGGTTCTTTACGCCATTAATCTTTATGGCCGAATTACACATGCTCTCACATGCGATTATCTCGGCCTTTCTTGCGCGGATGCCCGATCCAGAACCCATACTGGCAGCATACAGCATTGCTTTTTATTTACACGCTACTTTGGGCAGCCCGGTATGGGCCTGTCAATTTGTAGCTATCTCTTTTATTCGTGACAGAGCTTCTGTTATCCGACTATTTATTTTCAGCACACAAACGTTTCTCCTCGTCGGATGGCTATGGGCTCTGATCGCATTAACACCTTTAGGCATTAGTTTTTTTATTCTAGCATTCGGTGTTAGCGAGGCGGTAGCTAAAGAGGCGCAGTTATGCGTACTCATCTCAACGCTTATCGTACCATGCGTATTTTTCCGGTCACTATCATACGCATTATTAATGCTTAATCGACGCACTACACTGGTAACTTTAGGAACCATGATCCGGTTGATGGGATTATTTGCTATTTTGACCGGGTTACAAAGCAGCAGAAGTGGTGCACTGATTGGTATGGTGGCGTTGACTGCATGTATTGCAATTGAAAGCTTTTACGCGGTATTCGCCGCCCGAAAATATTATTTGAACTTACCTACCAACAGCGAACCCTTGCCAAAATATAGGGAACTATGGCGATTCGGTTGGCCCGTTATACTGATGCAAATAGCAGAAAGTGGTGTCGCATTTACTGCAAGCTTTTTCTTGGGTCGATTGCTACGACCCGAACTTGCCTTAGCTGCTTTCGGCGTTTTGGATGCAATGATGCGGGTTATTTTGGGTCCTCTAAGGAACCTAACACAAGCAGTACAAACGCTAACCAATAACCGTTCTGATGCCATCGTGATTGGAAAATTTACCGTTCATCTCGCTATCATATTCACGTTGCTTATGTGCACATTTTATAATGAAACAATACGTCAATATGCATTAGAGAATGTGATGGGTTTGCCACTTTCCATGGTAAATTATATTACACCAGCTCTATTATTGACGCCTCTGTTGGCATTAAGCATGACTGCAGCGGCATATACTCGCGGACAACTGCTTGCTAGTCGTAAAACTGGGGCCATTGCTTTTGCTTCGGTTGCCCGAATATTAGCAGTTTGTGCAACCGGCCTAATAGCGCTCTCCTTTTCTGACGTCAATGGGGCTGTGGTTGGAGTTACAGCCTTAATCGGCGCTTTTACTAGCGAAACGATCATTTTAGGTTGCAAAGTCCTCTATGCCGAGCGTTGGCAAGGTGGATTATTTGGTTAGGATGGGATTAACGCTTCAACTCGTGTCAGTATTGTTAAATTTGCTTATGGTGATTCCACCATTATAAGAATTGATATCTCTTTGATTTTATTTGAGTCAATTATCCTCGAGCACATAAACCAGATTGGGACATGATTGTTAATAATAGTATATTTCTTTCTACATATTTACATATAGTCATACAAAGTTACATATGTTTACATGTATTTGTATTTATGAGTACATACGTGTATAGTTCTAGTCGGGGGATTACTTATAATTGGATAAAGTCTTTGGAAATAAGTATAAATGAAGCTTTGAATCAAGCTATAGCGGCACAGAAGGCTGGGCATTTTCAAAAAGCAACATCCTACTATACAGCAATTTTAAAGGGAAAACCTCACCATCCAGATGCTAACCATAATATGGGTGTTTTGGCCTATACCAACGGAAACGTTGATCAGGCCATCGCATTTTTTGAAACTGCCATCAAGAGCAATCCAGACATACCACAGTACTGGCTAAGTTACATCAATATACTTATCGAGCAAAACCAAATGGATGAAGCTGATAAAACGTTTGAACAAGCATTTAAGAGAGGGGTAACAAGAGATCCCTTCAAAGAAATCAAACAAAAACTAGGAAAAACTGATTTATATAAGGGTTCTCCACAAGATGCTTCTTACATGCCTAAATACTTAACAACAAGTATTGTAGCCAAGAGAGCAGGAGTTCATCGTGATACTCTTTTGAGATGGTTAAGAATGCAATTAATACCGGAACCTAAACGGGACCGAAGAGGTTGGCGCAAATTTACGTTAGAGGAAGCCAATTCGATAATTCTATTTGCAGAAGGTGAAGACCCGGTTACATAGACTCAAGACAACAGATCACAAAAATAAATCAAGCTAGATTGCTTTTTATGGTCAAATTTATAAACGTAAACGGTTAGAAAGACCTAATATAGGGCTAAAAATCTTTTCCACCATGAAGCTTAATTATTGGCTGACTTTTTTCACTCAGCGGACTGGCGTGTTCCTGTTTTGGGTCCCCAACCTCTATGTCTTCTATCTTACCTCCACGTTTTGTGAGCTTATCTGCTGAAACTCTGATGTGTCTAATATCTTCCTCTGCTAGCCTAAAGTGAGTTTCCAATTTGCCAACACGACCATCAAGACGTTCCACGTCTGTTAACATAAGGGAGACCTCTTTTTGTATCACATGAGCCTGTTCTCGCATTTGGGCATCCTTTAATACAGCCCGAATCGTATTAAGCGTTGCCATTAATGTAGTTGGAGAAACTATCCAAACTTTTGATTTCCATGATTTCTCCACTACATCAGCCAAATTTGCGTGCAGCTCAGCATAAACCGCTTCTGATGGCAGAAACATAAGTGCAGATTCCGCGGTTTCACCGGGTATGATGTACTTTTCCGAAATATCCTTTACATGCTTTAAAACATCGCTAGCTAGAGCTTTGCGCGCTAGCTTCTTATCATTTTCGTCCTTGGAATCAATTAGAGTACGGTAACTCTCTAACGGGAATTTAGCGTCAATCGCTATGGGCCCTGGTGGATTTGGTAAAGTGAGCAAACAATCTACCCTTCTATTACCCGCAACTGTAGCTTGAAATACGTAGGCATTCGGGGGCATAATGGATTTAACGAGATCCGCTAGTTGTATTTCACCAAAAGCCCCACGAGCTTGTTTGTTAGATAATATATCTTGTAAACCAACTACTTGACTCGATAATTCCTCAATATTTTTTTGAGCGGCATCGATGAGCACTAGACGCTCTTTAAGCTCACCCATCGTATTTTGCTGAGAAACTCGGGATTTCTCCATCCCTTCACCAAAACTCTTCATCATCTCACTGAGGCGTTCTTCAAGTTTTTTTGTAACTTCTTTTTCCTGAGTTTGCATCAACTCTGCAATTTTTGATTGATGTGCCACTTGGCTCTCAGATATCTGAGCTAGACGTCCTGTCAACTCCGCCTGCGACTCAGCCAATCTTGCTACGATATCGCTTGTGCTTCTGGCATTACCAGCTAACTCTTCTATTATTTTATTTGGAGCTCTACTTTGACGGAATAAAAGATAAATAAAAAGGCCCACGACCGAGGCCAATGTAACACTAACAACGAGAAGAAGTGGATCCACCAACACAACTCCATATCGAGAGAACTATAAAAAAAGATACAATATATTGTGATGATCCACCCGTCCAGTATCCTGCAGTTTGGCTCTGGACTTGACGAATACAATATCATCCCTTACGGAAAATAGTCTGTTAATTATTGGTAAGAAACGATGACTATATTACCTATTGTCTGGGCTCCTGACCCAGTTTTAAAAACCAAATGCCTGCATGTTACTTCTGTCGGGAAAGCAGAGAAGCAGCTTATGAAAGATATGCTTGAAACTATGTATAACGCCCCAGGTGTTGGACTGGCCGCTCCTCAGATTGGGATTACAAAGAGAATAATAGTAGTTGATTGTGCGCGAACAGACGAGCCTCCCGCCCCATATAAAATGATAAACCCAGAGTTGATAGATACCTCAAAAGAGGAAATTATTAACGAAGAAGGTTGCTTATCTCTCCCCGGGCACTATGCCGATGTCAGCCGTCCGTCAACGGCCCGCGTCAGATATTTAGATGAAAATGGTAATCAACAGATAATGGACACTGAGGGGCTTTTAGCTGTGTGTATTCAACATGAAATAGATCACATCAATGGTATTCTTTTTGTTGATCACCTGTCTTCACTTAAACGGAATATGATCTTAAAAAAGATGGTTAAAGCCAAGAAAGAACGCTGAGCTGTGAAGGGTAAAAAGTCAAAATTAAATTACAAAAACCGGTCTCGACTTAGAATAGGTTATATGGGGACCCCCGATTTCTCGGTACCAGCGCTCGCCAGTTTAATCGAAGCTAACCATGATATTTGCATTGTTTATACTCAGCCGCCAAGACCTGGAGGAAGAGGAAAGAAATTACAAAAAACGCCAATTCATAAATTTGCAGAAGACCAGGGTATTTTAGTAACCACACCCAATTCCCTAAAAACACCAGAAGCGCAAGAGATGTTATCATCCCTTAATTTGGACGCTTTAGTCGTTGCTGCATACGGACTTATATTACCGCCAGCAGTTTTGAAAATTCCAAAACTCGGATGCCTCAATATACATGCCTCACTACTCCCGCGCTGGCGTGGCGCTGCTCCAATCCAAAGGGCAATTATGGAGGGCGATAACAAGAGCGGCGTTTGTATAATGTTAATGGAACCAGGATTAGATACAGGTCCTATATTAAGTTGCGAAAAAATTACTTTAGATAGCCATACTACAGGAGCCTCTCTACATGATGACCTAGCATTTATTGGGGCTAATCTTATCAACCGGACCTTAATAGATTTTGCGAATGGTAAAATTGCTGCAATTCCCCAGAATGATCAAGGCGCAATATATGCAAAAAAATTATCCAAAGAAGATGGACACCTCGATTGGTCAAAACCTGCAGATGAACTAGAACGATTAATCAGAGCATTAAATCCATGGCCAGGGGCTTGGGGTGTTTTGAATGGTGAAAGAATTAAGATCCACAGAGCTTCTGTATTGAATATTGATAGTACCGTCACGGACGCTGGTACAATCCTTTCCAATAACTTGACAGTAGCTTGTGGTAAAGGCGTCTTAAAAATTACAGAACTGCAAAAAACTGGCAAAAAAGTAATGACCAGTGTTGAGTATCTCCGTGGCAATCCAATGGAAATTGGATCTCGTTTTGGATAAACATCGGTTGTATTTTATTTTTCCCAACGAGCCCTTGCTATATCGTCTTTAATCTTAGCCTCAACCCATCTGCCTCCCTCTGAAGTTTCTTCTAATTTCCAAAATGGAGCTTTTGTTTTCAGCCAATCTATTAAAAAGTGACATGCGTCAAAAGCACTTTCTCTATGGGAAGAGGCACAAGCTACTAACACTATATTGTCACCCGGTTCAAGACGCCCGTAACGGTGAATGATTAAGCTACTATTCAAATCCCAACGTTGATTAGCTTCATGCTCGATATCTGCAAGTTGCTTTTCCGTCATTCCTGGGTAGTGCTCCAAGACCATCGCAGAAATAGTATCTTTATCCGCAATATCCCTGACCAAACCAACAAAGCTTGTTACTGCACCTATCTGACGGTTTCCTTCTGTTAATTTTTTTAGTTCTAAACCCACATCGAAGTCGGCTGATTGTACCCGGATCATTGTCTATCCCCCTGTCACTGGGGGGAAAAACGCTATTTCATCACCCGCTTGTACAGGGTGATCAATATCTACATATTCTTGGTTAACTGCAATTCTGATATTGCTAATGTCAGAGAAGGCTTCGTTTGAGATTTGATTACGTTGTTTTATCCAGTCTATAAGGCCTTTAATATCTTTAATATTTTTAGGTGGATCAATGTGCTCACCAGAAACGCCCATTTTTACTCGAATCCATGCAAAATATAATAAATTCATAAGCCCAACTCACTAAACGGGATATAGTTAACAAAATCGCCCTTTTCAACATTTACGATATGTTCAGGAAGTTCGACGAAACCGTCTGCAAAAACCATAGACGAAAGGATACCTGCACCCTCTCTTTGATACTTTTTGGCTATTAATTTACCGTTTCCATTTTTGTTTATTTGTACACGGACATACTCTCGGCGATGTAACTTCTTTTTATAACTAAAGTCAGATTGCACTGAAAACAATTTAGGCGCGGTATCATTAGCACCTGAAAGTTTAAGAATAATGGGTCTAGCAATCTGCAGAAACGTAACCATGGCAGCAACGGGATTTCCCGGCAGTCCTATGAAAACCGTGCCATTAATTTGGCCTAATGCAACCGGTCGACCAGGCTTTATAGCTAACCTCCAAAACAACAAAGATCCCTCATTCTCCACAACCTTGCGGACATGGTCTTCTTCCCCAGTCGAAACTCCTCCAGAAGTAAGTATTAAGTCGTATTTGATCGTTGCAGATAACAGGGCATCAGATATGATTTTTGGATCATCCTTTAGAATCCCCAGATCAACTACCTCGCATCCAACACTATTCAACAGTTGCATTAGTGTGTACCGATTGGAGTCGTATATTGCCCCCTCAAAAAGGTTATCCCCTGGGTCAAGAACTTCATTCCCCGTTGAAAATACTGCTACCTTTAGTGGGACCATAACTGGCAGATGACCAAAGCCAATCGAGGCCGCCAATCCAATCTCTTGTGGCCGTAATTTACAACCTGCCCTCAAAATCGTTTCACCGCACTGAATGTCTTCGCCCAACAGACGACAATTTGCTCCACGGTAAATACCCTCTGGCAGGAATACGACTTCTCCATCCACCAAGCAGTCCTCGATCATAACAACCGTATCAGGCCTCTGTCCACCCGGCCCATCAGGCATCAATGCACCTGTTAGAATTTGAACTGCTTCTCCTCTATTTTGCAGACGTCCCAAGGGAACACCCGCTATTGCACGGCCAGTAATTGGTAACTTAGTTTCAGAACCAGACTGAATATCATCATAATAAATTGAGAAGCCATCAACCGCCGAATTATTATCTGCTGGCACATTTTTATGAGAAATAATATTTTCTGCAAGGATACGACTCAGCGCCCTCACCAAAGGAACTTGCTCCGTCTTTGCGGAGGGTTTCAACGTGCCCTTAAGTTGGTTCAATGCCTCATCAACCTGAGTTAGTTTCCCCCCAAATGCGAAGCAGTCATCGGTTAGTTGTGCCATAACCGTATCTTATCACAAAGTTTCCAAGAGCCCAGAACTTTGCATAATGAAATTGGCAATCGATTCAACGTCTCTGAGATCAAATACTGGAACGCCTAGGTTGCCCAGTTGAATGTCACTCGCTATCCCGCAAATATTAGGGTCCTTTTGTTGTAATAATGGTTTCCCATTTGACGCCCGATAAACTTCCAGTTTTTTATGGTTCTCTTTTTTAAACCCTTCCAAAAGGACTAGATCTACAGCTGAAAGCTTTTTTAATAAACTATCTAAAGTAGGTTCTTCAGACCCTCTATTTTCATGCATCAAGGCCCATCGCGTGTTTGAAGTTATTAAAACTTCTGAAGCACCCGCTAACCTGTGCTCATATGAATCTTTACCTGGTTTATCTATATCAAAACTATGATGGGCGTGCTTTATAGTGGAAAGGGATATGCCTTTAGAGATTAAAACTGGGATCAGGCGTTTCAATAATGTCGTTTTTCCACTTCCGCTCCATCCAGCTAATCCAAATACTTCCATCTAAACGGTCCATATATATATCATAAGGAGAATTGTAAGGTCCCTTAATCGTCCAATCTGTCCGAATCCCCTGCGCTAGCGTGCAAAAATCCTGATCTTAGGTAATCATAACCAGTCCAAAGTGTCAGCAAGGCAGCCAACCATAAACAAATTTCCCCTATTAACACTGAAGGGATGTCGGGAGGAGAAGCATCGCCAACAATCAAAAAACCTAAAGAAAACATTTGCAACCCAGTTTTCCACTTAGCTAAGCGGCTTACTGGCAAGCCAACGCGAATCTCAGCCAGGTATTCCCGAAGCCCAGAAACCAAAATCTCCCTTAATAAAATAATCAATGCAGGCAAGACTGTTAAACCGGAGATGTAGCCAAATGAACAGAGAACTAGAAGGCAAGCGCCCACAAGCAACTTATCTGCAATCGGATCAAATAGACGTCCCATTGCGGAGTGATGGTTTAGAGTTCTGGCCAGATATCCATCAAAATAGTCTGTTATACAAGCAAAAGTATAAACACCTAAAGCAATCCATTTAAGCTGATCTGTTCCAACCCAAATAAGTATGACCAAGACGGGAATTACGGCTATCCTCGACATTGTCAAAATGTTTGGCAAACTTCTCATCTACGATACCCTAGGTCAAAAAATCATTGGTAACAGGAAAATTATTACGACCGACTTAAATTCACAACCGATATGTTCACGCAGTTTCATGAAAATAGTCATAAATTATCTTTGCGAGCCGTATACTAATTCCATCGACTTGCTCTAAATCTTCTAATCCAGCCCGAGATATCGCCTTGGCTGAACCAAAATGGTGAAGGAGTAATCGTTTTCGCTGGGCTCCAACTGATGGGATATCATCAATCTCAGAACGTAGAAGGTTCTTTGACCGTCGTGCTCTATGCGTCTCGATCGCAAAACGATGCGCCTCATCCCTTAGTCGTTGCAGATAGTATAGTACTGGATCACTGTCTTTAAGGGTGAATGATGGCTTGCCTTGCCGATAGAAACGTTCTCGGCCAGCATTTCTATCTGGACCTTTTGAAATAGCTACAAATGTAAGGTCAATCAATCCAAGCTCTCCTGCTACTTCTAAAGCACAGGATAGCTGCCCTGGACCCCCATCAATAAAGACCAAATCTGGCATAACAGTCTTTCTCACGCCATCTGATTGAACTAATGATCCAGAAAATCGTCGGTATAAAACCTGACGCATCATCGCATAATCGTCTCCTGGTTTTATTTTACCTCCCGTTTCCCTAGACGCTTCACGAGTACCCGAGAGAGTTTGGTCTTTGTTACCTCCTCCATCAATATTCCTTATATTGAATTTTCTGTAAGAATTTTTTTCCAAACCATCCAAGGCAGCCACGATCATGGCTCCCACCGAATTAGTTCCCTGAATATGACTATTATCATATACCTCTATTCGTTTGGGGGTAGCATCCAACTCAAATAATTCAGCGATGCGATTAAATATCACGGTATTAGTCGAAGTTTCCGCTCGCTTTCGATCTAAGGCCTCGCGAGCATTAACCAAAGCATATTTGAGCAGCTTTTTTTTGGAGCCTCTGGATGGTTTTAATATGTTTACCTTACGTCCAAATCTCGTTGATAAGGCTTCGGTTAATAATAGTATTTCGGGCATTTCATGGCTGATTATCAGTTCCTTGGGTGGAACTTTATTATCATAAAATTGGCCTATAAATGCTGCCAAAATTTCTTCCGGCTCGTGCGATTTATCATGCCCTGGAAAGTATGCCCTATTGCCATAATTACTTCCGCCTCGGTAAAAGAACACTTGAACGCAGCTGACACCCTTTTCGAGATGCAGGGCAAAAATATCCGCATCTTTAATACCTTGGATATTAATATCCTGATGCGATTGTATTTGACTTAATGCGTGGATCCGATTTCTGTAAATAGCTGCATTTTCAAACTCCAACGCATCACTTGCACCTTGCATTCGCGCTGCAAGAGTTTTTTGAACTGAAATACTGTCTCCGGACAGAAACTCTTTTGCCTCTTTGACTAATTCAGCATACTCCTCCTCAGAAACAAGATTTACGCAAGGCGCGACGCATCTTTTAATTTGATATTGAAGACAGGGCCTATTCCTGTTTTTAAAGACGCTATCTGTACAATTACGTATCATAAAAGCGCGTTGTAGCGCGTTTATTGAACGGTTTACAGCACCAGCAGATGCAAAGGGACCAAAATAATCACCCTTTTTTGACTGGGAGCCGCGATGCTTTGATAACATCGGCCAACTCTCATGATCCGAAATATAAATGTATGGAAATGATTTATCATCACGAAGCAAAACATTATATTTAGGCTTCAACCGCTTAATCAAATTACTTTCTAGAAGCAAAGCCTCCACTTCTGTGTGCGTAGTTACTATTTCCATCGAATTGGTTTCACTAACCATGCGAGTTATTCTATGAGATATTTTTGTGGGCGCTGTATATGTTTTGACGCGTTGTTTTAGATTATTTGCTTTTCCAACATATAAAACTTCCCCAGCCGAATTAATCATTCTGTATACGCCCGGTTTCGAGGAAAGGCTCCTCAACTGCGATTGAATTATACCAATCCCCCTCTCAATCCCTGTACTAGTTTTATTGTTCATATTGGATACCTGTTCATTTATCAGGAAACCGTCTTTATCATTCTATACACCCCTAATTTCGTGAAGTGTTTGTCCCAGGTCAACTGGGTAATTTTGTCAAAATGACAATAATCCACTGAGCCTGTGGAAAAGGCTGTGGGTAAGGACTGTTGAGTAGCTTTATATCGGCAGACTCCCTATTAAATTTACAAAATGGTTAAAATATAGGCAGATATTGTAACCTATTGTTTTTATTATATTTTAACTAACTTATATTTAATTTATTTTTTTTTGATACATACCGAATAAATTTATAATAAAGATCTGGCTACTATATTCTTCTGTGCATAATTAAGCGGTAAAATTTCCTATATGTTATAGTAAATAGGCGCTTTTATCACTAAAAATGAAGATGGGACGAGATAGTACCTTAACTGTATAATATAGATACGAAACAAACGGTATAGATTTCAATTCGGTTGTTACTTTAAATGTGGGCAAGCTCGATTAACACACTAATCGTTCTTTCAACTCCTTGCGTATTTGATTAAGATCGACTTGTGCAGATTTATTGGAGATGCTGTCCGTGAAAAAATTAAGCCAGAGAGCTGCGTTGGTGACCGGCGGTGGACGACGTATTGGGGCGGGTATTGCAAAAGCTTTAGCGGCGAATGGTTGGTTCGTGTACATACATTGTCACAAATCTTCTGACCAGGCGTCTAAATTGCTTCAGGAAATTAAAGCTGATAGTGGTAATGGGATGGTGATTACTCAGAATCTATCTGAACGTGGGGCAGCCGAGAGTTTAATGAGAAAAGTGGAGAATGGTCCTGCGCCTCTAATGGTGTTGATAAATAACGCTTCGTTATTCGAATATGATACTGTTGAAACCATTACCGAGCAGAGTTTAGATGAACATTTCGCAGTTAACGTTAGAAGCCCAACCATTTTAAGCAAGGTGTTTGCTAATTCATTAAACAAAGATACGAAAGGTTGTATTATTAATATTCTTGACAATAAAGTATATGCAATAAATCCAGACTATTTATCGTACACTATCAGCAAGGTTGCATTACAAGGGGTCACATCAGCACTGGCGATGGCACTAGCTCCAAAAGTAAGGGTCAACGGCATCGCTCCTGGCATTACATTAGAAAGTGGCAATCAGGGAGCGGCTAGTTTTATCAAAGGACAAACAATGAGTCCAATAGGACAGGTTTCAACGGTTGAAGACATTACTCGTTCGGTTTTATTTATTCTTAATAGTAGTTCTATCAATGGAAATGTTATCACTATTGATGGTGGACAAAGCCTCCAAAAACTGGCGCGCGATGTTGCCTTTATTGATTAGAGAAGAAAAAGGGTAATAGTTCAATGGGCGTCGTTTCTACTAAAATTTTTCTTGAGGATTACGAGGTTGATATCAATATTGGCATTCATGAATTCGAAAAAACTGGTCCGCAGCGCATAATCATAAACATAGAGCTATTTGTTGCTGGGGCGTCATCCGGAAATGGAGACACTATCGATCATGCGGTCGATTATGATTTCTTACGAAAAGAAATCACTAAATTAACGGAAACCCGCCATTTCAATCTTCAAGAAACCCTCTGCCGTTCGATCCTTGAAATAGTTGCAGTTCAACCCGGTATTCAAAGGGCTATAGTCAGCACCAAAAAACCTGATGTGTATCCAGACTGTCGCGGCGTGGGCGTTGAGATGGAGTATTGTAATTAATTCAGCCTTCCTTCTAACCTATATTTGATAATAAATATACAATAAAAGGTAATTTGCATGTCTTGTGATCTTTTAAAGCTTCTTATCATAACAGATATCCACCATGGAATTCCTGTCAGAACAAAACAAAGCCAAGCATCATTAATGCTCCTAGATAAATTCGTTACAACCGCTAATAATTCTGACGCCCAACTAATTATTGATTTGGGCGATAGAATAAATGATCTAGACCATGCAACCGACTTACGTTTAATGAACGAGGTTGCAGAACGCCTCTCGAAAATCAAATGTCAAAAAGAACATCTTGTTGGAAACCACGATATTCATTTTCTTTCCGTGGAGGAAAATGAAAAGCTTTTAAGCTCAAATCTGAGAAGCAGAAGCTTGGACTTATGCGGATGGCATTTGGTTTTTTGGTGTCCAAACGCCAAATACGCGCCTGCAACTGGCTTTGGCGACGATGAAGAGTCCATAACTTGGTTACAAAAGGATTTAAAAACTAACGATAAACCCGCTATAATTTTCTGTCATGTTCCACAATTTTCTGGCGATCTAACAGGAAACTTTTGGTTTGCTAATAATCCTTGGGCAGCGTCTCTGCCTTATGCAAACACTGTTCTTGATATTATCCAAAAAGATCCAAACGTGAAGATGACTGTAGGTGGACATATTCATTGGCCACGCCTTTCGACATTACACGGCGTCCACCACATCACCCTTCCCTCTTTGATAGAAAGTTTTTTCTCAAATGGAAAGCCATGCGGAGCCTGGACCGAGATTACTATTAAAGATCAAATTGATATCTCTATATTTGGCAATGAGCATTGGCAATGGACCCTCCCGATAAGACAAAAAGGTACAGAGTGGCCGGAACCACGTGCCTCTAATATTTCCTGACAGGCTTATTGACTGCTGCAGGAAGCACCGCCGAGCACACAAAACTGTGCGCAGTGTGGGTGATTTAGGTGCGTTTTCCCTACAGAATGTTTTAAGAATCTTCCTAATTCAAATCCCGGGTCATATGGCAATAAAGTGCAGGACACAACGGTTGGATGAGCCGCGCCCTTTCGCTTAATAACCATCCGGGAATTTGCACACATCTGAGCGTCGGGTGACACGGAAAGAATATTCCAGCATTTTTCTGTTATTTCAGGAACATCCGTTAATGGATCCATCTCTGGAAAAATAACTAAATCGTCAGGGTCGTCTGGGTTCAATTTCAATTCCAACTCTTGGAATAATCGACCATAGCCCATTCTGCATTCTTCAGAGGTCTCCTTGGCTAGGCTACGTCCCGCTATTTTTATGGTAAATTTGTTATCTCTCAACCAGTTAATACCATCGATCATTGGCCACCATGATTTAGGACCTCTCTCCACCTCATGCACAGACTGGTCATAATGATCTATTGAAACTCTCAATACTAACTCTGACCCTGGGTATCGATCTTTGAGTTGTTTCAGTTCTGTTTTCTTGAGCTGCATAGGCTTCATTGCATTGGTCAAGACCAGTATGCGAAAATCGCGAGACAAACATTCATCCAAAATTTTAAGAAAATCTGGATTAATAAAAGGCTCTCCACCCGTAAACGCAATCTGCGGAGGATCTAACTGTAATTCATCTAATTCATCGAGATAATTACTCACTTCATCAACTGATATGTATACTAGACTATCATTTAATGGTGATGACTCTATGTAGCAGTTACTACATGTTAAATTACACAAAGTTCCTGTATTGAACCAAAGTGTATCAAATTTTCTAAATTCGACTGTCGCTCGCGCCTCACCAGATGCTGTTATAAACTGATCTTGAAACTTTAACGGCGCTTTGTATTTAAAACTTATTTCTCTCGACATTTGCACCCTTTTGGTAGAGTTTTATTTTGAGTTTTTATTGAAAACTTAAGGTATAAACCTACTTGATAGTCGTAGAATCAGCAACATGGGTTTACAACCCGAACATATAGGTGTCTGAGTAATATGAGACCTGTTTTTTTCGTTGAACTCCAGTATTACTCGACCCCGGCCACAGCGGACCTATCTAAATGACCCAGAATACCATAAATCGCCCTGATACTGCAGCGGAGAATCAAGCCCGAAGGCAAGACAAACATCTAACGTTGTTGTTGGGCTCTCAAGCACCAAATTTAAAATCTTCTGTAGCTGAGCAGGACGCAGGTAAACCCTTTGAGATCATTTCCGAATTTGCTCCAGCAGGGGATCAGCCAATTGCGATACCCGAATTAACAAATGGACTTTTGCAAGGCGATTGGGACCAAGTATTACTAGGGGTTACAGGCTCGGGGAAAACCTTCACCATTGCCCATGTAATCCAAAAAGTACAAAGACCAACACTAATCTTGGCGCCAAACAAAACACTTGCAGCCCAGCTATATGGAGAAATGAAAGCCTTTTTCCCCAACAATGCAGTTGAATACTTCGTATCATACTACGATTATTATCTGCCAGAAGCATACGTGCCCCGAACAGACACGTATGTTGAGAAAGAAGCATCCATTAACGAACAAATTGATAGAATGCGGCACTCCGCTACACGTGCACTACTTGAACGTGAAGACGTCATAATCGTGGCCTCTGTCTCTTGTATTTATGGTATTGGGGCTGTGGAAACTTATGGCAATATGACCATCATTCTAAAATCTGGGATGGAAATAGACCTTCAAAAATTGATGCGGCGGTTGGTTGAATTACAATATCGTCGGAACGACACTGCTTTTCAACGCGGATCATTTCGTGTGCGAGGGGACTCGTTAGAGATATTTCCAGCTCACCTCGAGGATAGAGCTTGGCGTCTATCATTTTTCGGAGAAGAGTTAGAAAGTATCCAAGAATTTGACCCTTTGACAGGACAGAGTACAAGTAGTTTGGAGCAAGTGCGTGTTTTTGCAAACTCACATTACGTAACTCCAAAGCCGACTCTCACTCAAGCAATTCAAGAAATCAAAGTTGAGCTGAAGCAACAATTATCTGTTTTATATGAAAAAGGTAAACTCCTGGAGGCTCAGCGTCTCGAGCAACGTACGACATTTGATATGGAAATGATGGAGGCTACTGGCTCTTGTGCAGGAATTGAAAATTATTCCCGTTATCTATCGGGTCGGAATGCAGGTGAAGCACCTCCAACACTTTTTGAATACCTGCCCGAAAATGCCATGCTAATAGTCGATGAAAGCCACGTGACCGTCCCACAACTCGGAGCCATGTATAAAGGCGACTTTGCCAGAAAATCCACTTTGTCAGAATACGGATTCCGATTACCTTCATGCCTTGATAATAGACCATTAAAATTTGAAGAATGGGAAAGTATGCGGCCGCAGACTGTTTTCGTCTCGGCCACGCCAGGGCCCTGGGAGCTAGAAAGGACAGGAGGAGTATTTACCGAACAACTTGTCAGGCCAACCGGCTTGATTGACCCAGAATGTATTATTCGACCCACAGACACGCAAGTTGACGACGTCATCTCAGAGTGCCAAAAATGCGCAACCAAGGGACAAAGAGTTCTTATAACAACGCTCACCAAACGTATGGCCGAAGACCTAACCGAATATATGTCAGAAGCAAACCTGAAAGTGCGTTATATTCATTCGGATGTGGACACTTTAGAAAGAATTGAAATAATACGTGATCTTAGGATGGGTGTTTTCGATGTATTAATAGGGATCAATCTTCTTAGAGAAGGGCTGGATATCCCGGAGTGTGCTTTAGTTGCAATATTAGATGCCGATAAAGAGGGCTATCTTAGATCACGTACGTCCCTAATTCAGACTATTGGAAGGGCCGCCCGTAATGTAGAGGGGCGGGTATTATTATATGCCGACAAAATAACTGGCAGTTTACAGTACGCAATCGATGAGACAAACCGTCGCAGATCGCGCCAAACCGAGTATAATTTAGAAAATGGTATTACACCCGAATCTGTTAAGAAAAACATAGGTGATATCTTAGAGAGTGTTTATGAACGGGGCGATCGAGTCACAATAGATGCTGGAGCAGAGGGTAATCTGGTAGGTAAGGACCTTAAATCGATTGTGAACGAACTGGAAACAAGAATGAAAGACGCGGCAGCGAACCTTGAGTTTGAGGAAGCGGCTAGACTAAGAGATGAAATTAAACGACTGGAAGCTGCTGATCTTGGGATGACATTAGACGGAAAGCCGTTACCAAAAGGTACTGTGATACGGCTTAAACCCTCTGGCAAACTATCTTCAGAGAATAAAAACAAAACTTCTAATAAAAAGCGCCGCGGAAGGCGCTAAATGCAGGAACAAGGAGGAAAAATTGACTAAGTCGGCAATAGTGACAGGGGCATCCTCCGGAATAGGTTTGGAAACGTCTAAGCACCTTGTAAAAGACGGTTGGAAGGTATTTGGCATAGACATTAACTATGAAAACAAGGTTGCTTTGGGAGAGCTATCAAATAACAATCTTTTTAAACCGTTAGTTTGCGATCTCACAAGTGAAGACGAGGTCTACAAAAATATGAATATAATTCAAAAAGAAGCTCAGTCTATCGATGCATTAATTGCTTGCGCCGGGATTTTAAGATTGGGAGAGCTCTCCCAAATGTCCATAAAAGATTTTGATTTAATATTTAATGTCAACGTTAGAGGTTTATGGTTATCAGTATCTCAGTCAATGCCAATGCTCAAGAATGCCTCCAAGATCTCAGGTACTGCCAGAATAGTATTGTTATCATCAGTTTCGGCACTGAGACCAAAGATTAATAGTGGAGCATACTCCGCGTCTAAAGCGGCCGTAAGCCAACTTACCCGTGTTCTGGCGGTCGAATGTGCAAAAGATAATATATTAGTTAATGCGATAGCTCCAGGCACAGTTGATACCCCAATGGTTAGAGAGCAAAGTTCCCCTGACAAGCAAGGAAATTGGCGACCATCGGGACCGTCACCATTAGGGAGAATTTCCAATCCCGATGATATTGTTAAAGTGATTAAATTTTTATTAGATGATAATTCTTCCTATGTAACGGGGACTACAATTCCAGTAGATGGAGGCACACAAGCGGCATTTATTCCCCCTATTTAAAAAATCTGCCATAGTAAGTGTGATTAGGTAAATAAGACCGCAAATCCCTATTTCAACAGGCAAAAAAATGACAACTGAACGTGATCAAATTCACCCGCAGGAACTTATAGAGAGACTAAGGCTTAAAGTGGCCGCTTTGGAACAAAGAGTAAAAGATAAAGACGAGTTAGTGGAAGAGATAAAAAGTCAACGCGACAAATTTGAAAACCACTTGATAAAATTAACCGAGTTTTTAGAAATAAAATATAAAGCTGATGATACCAAGGCAGAGTCCCGGAATAGTTTTCTACTAAAAAAGGCTGCCGAAATTATTTCTGCCCAAAAAGGCTCCGAATTTTATGAAGAAGCAGTAATAAAAAAAATAAGAGATGAGGTATTAGACGTTATCCCGCTAACATCATATGACCCTACCTCCACCAATTCAGACCTACCTAATGATGAAATCGACTTTTATACTAATAATAATGCGGCACTTAGCTCCTACAAAAATACAGAACCAGAAAAAGAAATACGAAAACCCATCATGGAAGTATTAACCTGTTCCCCGCAAACAGAAGAACAGGAAAATTTCGCCGAACATTCTGGCTATTTGAATAATCCGGTCGCCTCTGATAATCCATTTCAGAAAACTATAGAAAGAATAAAAACGTCGAAACAAAAACCACAGGACATTAACAATATAGAATTAAATGGTGATGATAAAATCACAGAACAGAAAAGCGATTTACTTGATAAGTCCATCAGTAAAAACCTAGGTTAGGGAATTGTCCATTTCGAGCCTACGGAACTTAAAGATAAGAGATCTTTAGTTATCTGCTTATCTAATCGTTGTTATAATTTTTCCAAGAGACCCAAAATCGGCTGTTATTGTATCCGCATTTTGGATGCCCAGCGGGGGAGCACACGTGCCAGTTGTAACAACCTCCCCGGCTGTAAGGTCTATGCCATTTTCTGATAGTTCGTTGACGAGCCACGTTAATGCGATCCGGGGATCCCCCAACACATTGGAACCTTTACCAGTGCTGCAACGTCCATCTTGCGAATAAATATCAACGTGGTGTTTCGATAAATCTAACGTCAACCAATTATTATTTACAGGCAAGCCTATTATAAATTCATGTGCACAGGCGTTATCAATAATTAATTGTATATCACCCACAGCAGAAAAGTCTTCTAGCCTCGAATTTGGAATTTCTATAGCCAGATGTAATGTATCAACACCCGACATTACTTCTTTTTGAGAATATTTTTCAGTTCTAGAAAATAATGTCTTTTTCATTCTGAAGGCAAATTCAGGCTCTGCCACCGCCATACGATTGGACCCAAATGTCAGGACAGAATTAGGTCCAAAAACACGCTCTTTTAGCAGCCTCCCAGCAATGGGTCCCGTCACACCAATATGTTGCTGACCTGCAATACTGGTAGCTGCGATTTTCCATCCAAAGCCAGGATAGTCGGTTTTAGAGAGATAGTGAGATTGAATAGCGTAGGCTTCTCGGCGCGTTTCAGGAATTAGTTGCTCTGGAACCATTGAAATTGTCCGCCCACTATTCCAGCATTCCCAAATTAAATTAGCTGCTTCAATCAATTTCTAATATCTCCACTAGTCTTTTATTTATCTACCAAACTTCGGCGTGAGGTCTAATTTCAACATCAAAACTCCATGCTCCCTTGGGTTGATGGGCTAAATGGAACACCTCGTCTGCTATTTCTTCCGGTTTAATGAAAAAATCATCCGGCTTTTCAGGGTTTCGCTTCCGCGTCCAACGCAAATCTATCACAGCATCAATAGTCACATAAGCGACATGAATACCTTTTGGCCCCGCATCCCGCGCTATTGACTGGGCCAAAATACGTTGCGCCGCTTTGGTCGGCGCAAAACCTGCGTATCTTGCCCTCCCCCGATGCGCAGATGTATTCCCGGTGCAAATTAAACTGCCTGTGCCTTTTTCAATCATTGATGGAAGTGTCAGGCGGGCTAAATGCAATAATGCCATTGTATTCACTTTAAAGTTACGCTCCAAATCAGCAGGGTCTATCTCAAGAAAGCTGCCCCAGCTTCCTCCAACCGCATTATGAATAACAACAGAGGGAGCGCCTAGATCACTTTCTATTGCCTTAACAGTAGTCGTGAAAGAATCGATATCTGTAACATCACACGGGTAAGCAGATGCTCCATTAATCGTTTTTTCCATCTCGGCTAATCTATCATCTCGTCTAGCAAGCATTGCAACGTTGTAACCCGAACTAGCAAACCTTCTAACAATCGCATTTCCGGTGCCCCAACCCACGCCAGTGACTAAGCAGGACTTTTTTTCCATAAGAAACTTCTCCTAAAAACTATATTTTTATAACGCCACATTAAGACACAAATCGTAATATCTATTTGATCGCCGTTATGATTCTATTTTGCGACACTTTATTCTGCGGAGTTTCGATGCAAAAATGTCCTGAAGTAACAACCATAGAAGGAAAACACAAAATGTTCCTCGACGGAAGAGTTGTTATTGTGACGGGTGCAGCTGGAGGTTTTGGACAAGTAATATGCTCAAGCTTTCTTGAGGCAGGTGCCAAAGTTGTAGCAATCGATATAAGCAACGAAGTTTTAGAAGTAATTGAGAAACAGAATAGTACGTTTAGGAAAGAAGCGCTTATCACAAAAGCGGTTGACGTTTCTGATTACTTTCAGTGTCAAACCGCAGTGCACGAAGCCGCGGATTATTTTGATGGCGTAGATATTTTAATCAACAATGCGGGTCTTGGAATGGGGTCTGTTAGGCGAGATCATCATATAAAATTAGTTAGTATTGATGAATTAACTCCTGACATCTGGAATAGAATGATAGGTGTTAATCTCACCGGTCCCTGGAATATGACTAAAAGCAGTATTAAGTATTTGCGAAGATCAGAAAAAGCAAGGATTATTAACGTCACGACAAGTTTCTTCACTATGCTCAGGGGGAAATTTCATCCATATGGTCCATCCAAATCTGGATTTGAAGCAATGAGTGCCGGCCATGCCGCTGAATTTAAGGACGATGGTATCACAGTGAATGTAGTAGTGCCTGGCGGTCCTGCAGATACGCCAATGGTTCCACAAGGGGCAGGATGGGAAAGGGATCAACTAGTAAAACCGATAATGATGACGTATCCTATTTTATGGCTTTGCTCAGATGAAGCTGGGTTGATTACAGGGAATAGGTATATAGCTGGACATTGGGATCCAAATAAAAGTGTCTCCGAAAACAGAAAAAAAACCGAGTCTGAGATAGCATGGCCATCATTAGCCCAGGACCCCGTCTGGCCAGGCGGAAAACCGAGTTAACAAGACTAAACGGAAAATATTGAAATATCCAACTTATTAATAAGGAAAAAAGATGACTCCATCTAGACAAACGGCCCTAATTACTGGAGCGGGAAATGGAATAGGGAGGGCAATCGCTATCGCGATGGCAGAGAACGACCGAAACGTTGTCTGTGCAGATATTGATTTGAGTGCGGCTGAAACTACAGCAGCTACAATTCGACAGCTTGGCGTTGAGGCAACGGCTTTAAAAGTTGATGTTGGGGAAACTTCTGAAATATCTAATATGATCCAAGATATTGAACGTCAGTTCGGACGATTAGATATACTCGTTAATAATGCTGGGGTCACAAGAGCTGCAGACATTATGGAATTAACGGAGGCGGACTGGGATAAAATACATCGAGTTAACGCAAAAGGTGTTTTCTTTTGTCTTCAAACCGCAGCAAAACAAATGATAGAACAAGGCGATGGTGGAAGAATCATTAATATAGCATCCATAGCTGGAAGGGGCTTTTCCGGAACGTCTAATGCTGCCTATTCGGCAAGTAAAGGAGCCGTTATTAGCCTCACAAAGACGGCAGCTCAGCAGTTAGCTAAGCACGATATTACTGTAAATTCTATTTGTCCGGGGGTTACCACAACAGAAATTGTAGAAGGCCTCGTCAAAACACGTGCCGAAGCGAGAGGCATCTCCGTAGAAGCGATGGTCAAGGAAATGACTGATAATATCCCTTTGAAGCGCGCGAATGAACCAGAAGACATTGCTGCGATGGCCATATTCCTCGCTTCAAGTGGTGCAAGAAATATTACAGGACAGAGCTACAATGTCGATGGAGGACTTGTGACAAGTTGATCACTGTGGTTACGATATATATCGAAATGTATTAACATTACGGCATAGACCGCATAGTATCACACTCAGATCTGATAGAGCTTTTATGGCGAGACAGTAATGGCCACGATACCTACTGCAAAAAAAGCAACCTTATTCGATACTATCCGCGAAACCATACAACAATCAATTTCAAACGGCGACCTTAAGCCGGGCGATAGGCTTCCAACGGAAGAGCAGCTGACAGCAAAATTTAATACCTCCAGGCCAACTATCAATAAAGCAATTCGCTCACTTGCTCGGGATGGATTTGTTGAAACACGAAAACGCGGTGGGACAGTAGTTCTGGAACAAACCCAGTCTTGGATACCAATGATAGATATCAGCTCATATGTGTCCAAATTAGAGAAAAAGTATTCTTTTGAATTAATAGGGTGCACAGAAATAAGAAATAATGAAGGAACTTTAATCTGGAGTGAATTAGCTCCTGATTCTAAATTATTGAGTATTGAATGTGTACATTATAGCGGGGCCATACCAATTCAGCATGAGCAACGAGTGATAAATTTAAATGCCTTACCCGAGGCTTCTAGTGCTGATTTTACAACTCAATCACCGTCTAATTGGCTCCAGAGAAATGCCCCGTGGCCAAATTTGACCCAGACTATTGGAGCGGTTGGAGCGGGCGAAGTTATAGCAAATAGATTAAATGTCCGCCATGGAACCCCATGCATCGGCATTCATCAAATTGCACGAAATGCTAGCAAATACCTCACTATGGTAACGTTTACCTCCCCTGCCGGGCGGTTTAACATCACTACTAACTAATATAATAAAAATTACAGGAGATCAAAATATGAACAACCTCGTTACGGACGAGGCTTTATCCTGGATAGGGAAGTCTGATCCACCCGTTGAAATTGAAGTCAACAGGAGCGACATCATTAAATATTCGGTTTCAACCGAACAGGTTTTAATAAAATACCTAAAAGGAGACGAGGCTCCGCCAATGTTTATAGCGGGACTATCAAGAGAAATTGTTCCATTGCAAGACCTTGGTGTAGATGGATTACCTCCTGCCTCACTTCTTCCGGATCTGCCCCTGAAACGTGTCATGGCAGGCGGTGTCCGTTTTGAGTTTCATAAAAAAGTTAAACCAAATGAGGTGCTTGTTTTTGAGAAGAAACTCTCGGACATAACAGAAAAACAGGGAAAGACGGGGCCGCTGATTTTTATTACCTATTTAATCACTTGCAAGACAAAGTCAGGTGAAATGGTTTTAGAACAATTCCAAACACGGATTTTGAGGTAGAGAAATGGTAAATTTCAGAGAAATAGCCGCAGGTCAAGCACTTCCGGAACGTGAGTTCACCGCAACCAATGTCTCGCTTTTTTGTTATAATGCCGCGATCTGGAACCCCCATCGTATCCATTATGACGAAACATATACAACAGAAGTTGAAAAGCATCCCAAAATAGTCATCGACGGGCCACTTCAAGGTGATTGGTTGAGCCAGATAGTTGTTAACTGGGTTGGTGAGGAAGCTGAACTTCTTAAATTCGATTATTCGAATAGGCGCGCATCATATTTAGGCGAAACGCTCAAATCTGGAGGGAAAGTCCTTAAGGTTGATCAAAAAACCGGGTTGGTTGAGGTTGAATTATTTTTGAAAAATGAAGATGGAGAAATCACCTCGCCTGGGTCGGCAACAGTGCGGTTTAATATCTGAATTTGTAGAGGGAATGGTTTTACTTGCATTGTTGCTTAAATAATAATGTATATTTATTATTTATCGATAAATTTACAAGACATCGTTGTACAATGATATGGCTTTATTTTTAAGGGATGCCCCCATGAAAGCGTGTTGGTATGGAAAAACTGGTCCAGCAAGAGATGTGCTTCAATTTGGGGATATAGAAACCCCAGTCGCAAAGGAAGGTGAAGTCCGTATAAAAATTTATGCTTCGGGTATCAACCCCGCAGACGTTAAATTGCGTTCTGGTTTTTCGACATACGGCTATAATTTCCCGTTTGTAATCCCCAATAGCGATGGTGCCGGAGTGATCGATCAAGTTGGAAAAGGCGTAACAGAAGAATTACTGGAAAGTCGCGTTTGGTTTTTCAATGGGCAGAGATTGGGAAGAGCATACGGAAGTGGGGCTGAGTTTATTGCCCTCGATAAAAAATATATCACCCCATTACCAGAGAAGGTTCCCTTTGACGAAGGTGCCACGTTGGGTATTCCGGCTATGACTGCATACCACTCTATATTTTCAGATGGGCCTGTGGCGGGCAAAACAGTACTGGTGACTGGCGGCTCTGGGGCCGTTGGGTTCTATTGTGTATCATTAGCGTCATGGGGGGGAGCACGCGTAATTGCAACTGTGAGTAGTGTTGAGAAAGGTGAAAATGCTATACTCGGCGGCGTGACGGACATAATAAATTATAAGACAGAGGATGTCGCACATCGCATAGAGAAACTAACTAATGGCGCTGGGGTGGACAGAGTAATTTCAGTTGATTTTGCGGATAGTCTGCCATGGCTTCCTAAGGTAATTAGAAAAAATGGTTGTGTGGTTGCCTACGCATCTGCCTCAGACCGATCACCTCAAATCGATTTTTTCTCTTTTATGCGGAATAATATACAGATTCGTCCATTTATTTTAAATGCTTTACCCCAAAAGCATCTCGACGATGCACGATTTGGTATCAACAAATGGTTGAATGAAAGTCCCAACGCTCTGAGGCCTGTTGCGGCCAATTTACCACTTTCCAGGATGATAGAGGCACACGAGTTAGTAGAATCCGGTTCAAAATTTGGAACCGTAGTAGTTTCCCCATAAAACAGCTTTTCTATGGCTTATTGAATCGATCTAAACGATACGGTGTCATATCAATATTTAGAGGTTCATTTGAAACTAGAGCTGTAATCATTCGAGCCGTCATCGGCGCTCCCGTCAAACCGAGATGTCCGTGGCCAAATCCATAAAACAATCTTGGAAAACCTGGAACCTCGCCTATGTAAGGCACGGAGTCCGGTGGCGAGGGACGCCTGCCCATCCATTCATCAACAGAGTCTGTGTTCAATTTTGGAAATAACGATTTCGCATGTTTTTTAAATACATGAGCCCGCCTATAGTCGGGCGGGGCATCAATACCTGCAAATTCTGCAGTCCCGGCACTCCTCATTCCCATTTCCATCGAACTCGAGACAAACTTGTTATCAGAGTCTAAGATTGAATTCGTCAGCGTTACGCCTGGCTCTTTAAATACTAAATGATATCCTCTCTCCGCCTCAAGGGACACGCGTACCCCAAGTTTTTTTAAAAGGTTTGCCGACCATACGCCTGCCGTCAATACCACCGAATTCGCATTTTGAGTCCCTTGATCTGTCAAAACATCATAACCATTTAGTTTGTTGGGCATTACCTTTGTAATTTCCGCCTTAAGAAAAGAAACCCCTAGTCCCATGGCTTTAGCCGCAAGAACTTTCCCTAACCTGCCTGGATTCAAAGTTCTACCCTGGCTTTTAATGATAGCCGCCGATTGTATATCTGGCGATAAATCTGGTTCGAGATCCCTCGCTTCATTCCCGCTTATCTGCTCAAATGGAACACCCCTCTCTTCTCTTAATTTCCATTCTAACGATGTGAGGTTGATGCCAGATGGATTGCGGGAAACATATAAATAATAACAATCTTTTATAAGGCCTTCTTCACCAGTTCCCTGTAAAAGCTGTTTATATAAATCCAAATTAGGTCGGTTCAAGGTTAGCATAGCATCCGATATCGCTGGCAGACGCTTTGGATGACCAGATTTCAAAAACTCAACAAGCCAGGGAGCCATTCGAGGCAGATAAGACCATCTAATAGATAGCGGTCCACTTGGGTCTAAAAGCCATTTTGGTACTTTTTTCCAGAGCCCCGGCATAGATTGAGGGATACATGCCCATGGTGATATAACGCCCGCGTTTCCATAGCTCGTCGCGTCAGATGGTTCGTTTTTATCGATTAGAGTAACTTCAAAGCCTTTTTCCCTAAGAGCTAACGCGTTGCAAATACCCACAATTCCCGCGCCTAAAACTAATACTTTATTGTTTTGCTTATCATCAGTCATATTGATTTCTGCCAGTTTTTCATTGCTTTTGATCAATTTACGCTTAAAACGAAAGAATGTACCGGTACACTATAGCGCGTATCTTACTAATGATTCCAACAATCATTGGTGCGGCGGCACTTGTTTTTTTTTTCATGAGAATCATTCCAGGGGATATTTGTTTAACACGGTGGGTAGACTACGGAACAAACCTGGATCCCTCACTATTAGAATTATGCAGGGAAAACTTGGGCTTAAACGATCCATTATTCGTTCAATTTATTAACTTTATATCCAATATATTGACATTAAATTTTGGAAACTCGATGTGGACGGGGAATTCGCTATCTAGTGAATTACTACCCCGATTTGCTCTTTCATTTCAATTAGCGATCATGGCCTTAACAATCACAATCATTGTGGCACTCCCACTCGGTATATTATCTGCAGTTAGAAGAAATACATGGGTTGACTATATCATCCGAATTATTTCAATTGCCGGCATTGCGGTCCCCTCCTTTTGGCTCGCTACTTTGATGATATTAGCTATTTTAAAATACTCTCAGACTTGGTTTGGTGATCCATGGCTACCTCCAATAATTTATATTTCGCCAACGGATGATTTAACAGCTAATCTTTCACAATTAATCTGGCCAGCCTTGGTAGTGAGTGCGCGTTATATCTCCGTTACCTTAAGGATGACCCGTGCCACCGTACTGGAGGTTCTCTCGGAAGATTACATCAAAACAGCGAGATCAAAGGGGGCCACTGAGAGAACAATAGTGGCAAGGCATGCTCTCAGAAATGCTTTTTTGCCTATTTTAACTTTGTTAGGAGCAGAATTTGCCTTTTTGATCGGTGGCTTAGTAGTCACAGAACAAATATTCAATTTAAATGGGGTCGGCACATTATTAATCCAGGCAGTAGAGTATTCAGATTATACAGTGGTTCAAACTTTAGTCATGATTATCGCACTTGTTTTTATTTTTGTTAATTTTCTGATCGATATTGTCTATACAATATTAGATCCACGAATACGCTACAATTAATTTAGGTTCTATTTTTTTTGTTATCCACGAAGAAAATCAAGGGTAATGCGATAAAACCTGTCAAAGCCAACAAGTAAAACGCGTTGATATATCCAATCATAGCCGCCTGCCTCTCAATTTCCCCCGACAGCCCCATTAATCCGGAAAATGTTTCGGGTTCCCAAAAACCTATTAGACCTTTGAATGAAAATCGTTCATTGAAAGGATTTATAAAATTACTCAAATCCATATAGTTTTGTGTTGTGGATCTAATAACAACTGTCACAGTTAGAGAAATATAAATACTACTTCCAATATTTCGAAGTAGATGAAGGACTGCCGTTCCTTCGGGTATATATTTTGGATCGATATTCGAAAACATCATTACTGTCAAAGGCACCCAGGTCACCCCAACACCAAAACCCTGTAAAGCACTAGCCCAAGCCACACCATACGTCGTCATATTGATGTCGAAATTTGCCAAAATCCAGCACGATATCGCCTGGGCTAAAAACCCTATGGCCAATCCAACGCGAGGATCATTCCTACTTATCCATAGTACTAAAAAGTTACCTGCTAAGGCCCCAAAGCCCCGAGCAGCAAGTAATAAACCAATTATAGATTCGGGATATCCCCTCAAGTCTTGCAACATTGATGGATATAGGACAATCGGCGTAAAATTCAGCATTCCATAAAGAAACACGAGTAAAGCACCGAGCAAATAATTCCTATCTTTCAATAGTTCTGGGTTTAGATAAGGTGTTTTTGTTGTCAGAATATGAGCTGTAAAAATGTAAAAAAAGATAGCGGCAATGGCGGCCTCTAATACAACTTCATTTGACTCAAACCAATCGAGCCTATTTCCCCTATCTAAGAAAAGCTGAAGCGCTGTGAGTGCAATTGATAAGCTTATGAATCCAGTCCAGTCCAAACGAGCGCTATCATCTCGGGATGTGTCGCGTATATAAAGCCACGCACCCCAGAACGCCAGAAGACTAAAGGGTGCAATAATATAGAACACCCAACGCCAGCTATATGCTTCTGATATATACCCTCCGACTGTAGGCCCGATTATTGGACCGCAAACCACTCCCATACCCCAAATGGCCGTCGCAAAGCTATGCAAGGTTCTTGGAAATACACCTAAAATAATAGCCTGTGAGAGTGGAACTAAAGGCCCCCCAAACGCTCCTTGAAAAACTCGGTAGATTACTAATTCAGTTAATGTTGTCGCCTGTCCGCACATAATAGATGAAATGGCGAACCCAAAAACAGCTGTTAACATTAAATACCTTTGACCAAACCTTGTAGTAAGCCAGCCCGTCATTGGCGTAACAATCGCTGTTCCTACAATATTGAAAGTTACAGTCCAAGCGATTTGATCTTGAGTAGCAGCTAATGCGCCCTGTAGTTGAGGCAGTGCAATATTCGCTATTGTAATACTCATCGCGTATAGCGTCGAGGTTAACGTCAAGGTCGCTAGAATTAACCATTGAAGCAGTGAGACTCTCTGCCCTGAAAAATGGGTGTCCTCTGGCATACGATTATTTACTTTGAAACTTTTTATTTATTAACCGGCTAATAGAAGACGTAGCTATCGCTATTAGCCAGTAATAACTTATTGCATCGTTGAAAGGCGTGTTGCGTTTACTCTTTGAACCTGAATCGCTTCACGATCAATAAGCTCGCCAACCTTTGGAGCAACTTCTTTTGTCCAGAAGTCGCTCTGGTAAACCGCCTCATAAAGCCGTTCTCTTTCAGCTTCGCTTTCAAACCTTCGTATCCAAAAATAAACCGAGTCATCTTCTTCACCTTGAAAGCTTCCACAGATAACGGCTCCTTTTGATACTTGGAAAGGAATTATTTCATTCTCCATAAAATCTAACCATTGTGCCATTTTTCCAGGGCGTATTTTATATTGACGTAATTCAAAGAAAGCCATCGTGATACTCCAATCAATTAAATGATGCCGAACAATAACGATTGTTTATAATAAGATCGATGATAAGAAGTAATGGATCACGTCCGTGACATGCACACATCATCTTTCATGTTATTGAAAGCTTAAAACAAACCATTTTAAAGAGATCCAATTGTGTCAAAATTAACAATAAAAGATATTAGGGCCTACAATGAAGAAGGATATCTAACCCCAATCGATGTAATGAGCAGCAAGGAAGCTGAGAAGTTTTGCGCAAACTATTATAGAGTTCAGAAAGAAAATGATGCAGATCTTACCTTGATACTGCGAAGCAAACCCCATCTAGTCTTTCCATGGTTGTTTAATCTTGTAAAAAATCCCGCTGTAACCGATCCCGTCAGTTCAATACTGGGCCCTAACCTTCTAGCGTGGGGCACTAGTTTTTTTGCGAAACCCGCAAATGAACCAGGTTTTGTAAGCTGGCATCAGGACGCAAATTATTGGGGATTAGAGCCTCATGACGTTCTGACCGCCTGGATAGCATTTACACCAAGCCTGCGAGAGAATGGTTGTATGCGCATTGTACCTGGCAGTCATTTAAACGGATCCTTAGAACATAAAGACACGTTTTCCAAAGATAATCTTCTGACGCGTGGCCAGGAAATATCGGTTGAAGTCGACGAGAAAGACGCGAAGGATATCATTCTTTCTCCAGGGCAAATGTCCCTTCACCACGTTAGTCTTGTCCACGGCTCTGATCCAAATACAAGCTCTATCGATAGAATTGGTTTTGCAATTCGATATATATCCACCCATGTTAAACAAAACGGCGGCAGAACATCTGCAACCCTGGCCAAGGGAACGGATGAATATAATCACTTTGATTTGGAACCATATCCAGAGAGCGAATTGGCTATTACATCAAAAAATTACCGGGAAAAAGCACTGAAGCGCCAACATGAGATACTTTACAGAGGGGCGCGCTAACCCCCTCGGGTTTAGTGGTGTAATTTCATACTCATATACACATCAAAGTTTTCGGCTCGCGTGGCAAACAAGATAAGAGCTCAGTTGTTTCTCATCTCGCCCTTTCCAGCTCCAAGAGAGAAACGTTCATCGTTATATTCTTTGACAGTTGTCGTTGCATATTTTCTAGGGATATGGGCGCTCATGCATGTATCAATGCAGGAAATAGGCGTGTCATAATTAGGGCGTGTAAAATAGCCAATTGACATCCTAGCCGACTTGCTGCGCTCGTGGAGTTGAGGTATAGAAACGCGATGTGGGGTAGAGACCCAACGATCATTAGTCCAACGCATCAATAAATCACCAATATTGACTATAAATGTGTTGTCGATTGCTGGGGCATCAATCCAATTTCCATCCCGGGACTGAACCTGAAGGCCTCCTGAAGATGCTTCATTGCGCAAGATTGTCATCATCCCCAAATCTGTGTGGATACCGCACCTCAACTGACCGGGTGATAAATCCCGGTCCGGAGCTGGATAGTTTAGAAGCCGCAACTGGCTGGCATGCCTATCAAGTTTTTCGTGGAACCAATTTTTTGGCAAACCCAGAGCGACAGCAAAATAACCCGCCATTTTTAGGGAAAGAGACTCCATAGCAAGAAAATAGGAAGTCATCGCCAGTTTAAGATTAGGTAATCCCGTTGGCCACAAGTTGGGTGCGAAATTAGGGTAAGAATTTTGTTGAGCATGGTAGCTATCATTAGGGCGATCGAACGGACCTATCGCAAAAACTTCCTTATAATCAGGCGGTGTGTCACCACCATGCATCTTCGCCAATGTTTCCTCACCATATGGGATATAGCCACGGTTCTGATCGTCTCGAGGCCGGCGAACCTTCATTTTCTCCTCCATGGGTCGATCAAAGAATTTTCGGCCGTGTTTATAAAGAGAATCTTGAATGGACAACGGTATATTGTGATTTTTGATAACTAAAAACCCTATCTCACAACAAATTTTGTCAAGTTCTCGAGCCGCTGAATTTGCGTCCGCTGTCTCAAATTTAGCTAAATCCAGTATTGGAATAGTAGCAGTCAAGGATCATCCCCCAATATATTAATCATCAAAAAATAATTATTGTTATCTGCTATAACTCTTCGTAATAAATTAGCGCATATTATCAAGCCACCTGTAATAGGCAACAGATGCAGGTAAGAACCAGGGATTGCCATTATAGAATGGGCGGGTTTTGAAGCCTATTTTTTCCAATCCCATTATATCTGCACCAGAGGTTAAAAGACTTTCACCCAGCCGTGTGCCAAGGTAACTCGCCATTCCAACACCTGACCCACAGCAACCCATGGCATAGTGTAAACCATCATTATTGCCAATATGTGGCAGCTCATCAAACGTGTAAGCAACGAACCCCATCCATGAATGAGAGATTTTTATATTCGATAATTGAGGGAAAATTCGAATTAATTCCTTTCTCAATAAACTCCCACTTTTATGCAAGTTTGAATCCCCACTGGTTACTCTACCCCCAAATATTATTCTAGTGCCGTCGGGTGAGGGGCGATAGTAGTAAACTACTTTCCGGGTATCACTTACCACACGTTTCTTTGGCATTAATTCATTCATTAAATCCGGGTTTATTGGCTCCGTTGCAATCATATAACTACCAATTGGAATAACGCGGCGGCGAAGCCATGGTGTTAACTTTCCAGTATATCCATTTGTTGCAATTATCACCTCTCGAGCAACAAAATCTCCCTCTGTAGTCGTTAACTCAAATTTGCCTGCAGATCTTTTTAAATCCGCCACATGGGAATTCGAAATAATAGATACACCTGCCTCTATTGCTAACGTCAAAATTCCCTGATGGTAACGGGCTGGATCCAGAGAAGCGTGGGATCTAAGAACAACCCCTCCGTGATAGACATCAGAGCCAAGTTCGTTTTTTTGTTCTCCCCTTGGCACTACCTCCGCTTCTACCGTAAGTTCAGCAGGTTGGTTCTCTATTTGGTTAACTAAAATATCAAATTGTTTACCACTATGAGCGGCATAGAAACGTCCCGGTACTACGAATGAACAGTCTATTTTTTCTTTTGACACAAAGTTCTTA
>QBVV01000019.1 GCA_003284265.1 SAR116 cluster bacterium AG-313-A07 | reverse complement strand
AGTTCCATAATTTGTTATGAAAGAGTGTTTATCAACCTCAGTTCCCGTATTGTCATAAACTGTTTGCGTTAAAATCATTACACGGCTTTTTACAGTTCCCGCATGGTCGGACTGGCATGTGTAATCGTAAAGATTTGCTGACATATTAGTAACTTTTACCCGGTTAGTTAAGGAACAGCTTTCTTCGCACCAGCCAATGGAGTTTTCATAAAATGGAATATATCGGTCTTGGCAACCCGGTTGGCCCATATCAACGCACCATCCAGTAAAGTCTTCAGCATATCCGCCCGTTGCCAAAACAAATAAAGAAGTAAACGTCATTAAAATCGTCCGCATATTTTTTACCTTTTCTGCCATCGGTTGAATGTCCTAAGGAGATGATCGATCAGATTGAAGGATGGTCATCTGGCGATGTGGGCGAGAGTTATGGCGAGGGATTTGATATGAAAATTATACATAAATGGACTAGTTCTTTGTGACCCTTATGATAAGGATTCCAATAATTTGTCTGTGTCACTCATTTGCTATCCATTATTTTTTGTAATTGTAGTTCTTTACCTGTTATTTCTCTTAGCATAAGTCCATTTCCGTATGGATCCATATTTTCATATTTTGTTAAACAGTCTCGGACAGTAATATCTTTCCATAGTACTTTCTTACCATCTGGCCATTTGATTTCGTAGGTACGTGGTGTTTTATCCCAAGATTTAGGATTACCCCCGTTTCCATACATATAAGTACTTGTCATTTTACCATAAGTCCTTGTCACTCATGTAGAGTTCTGCTTCCATTTACATTCTCAGCAACTTTAGCCCACTCTGCATTAGCTACAGATGTCATCATCAATGATGACAGGAATGTTGTTAGAGTGAGTAGCTGTTTCATGAATGGCTCTCCTTAGACACTGTATCACAGTAAATACATTATTAAGGAAGGTTAGATGGTTGCAAAGTGAAGATGATGAACCTGCTGTTAAGATCTCTTCTGTAATTGCCGTTCTCTCTTTAACGATGCAACCATACAAATACATAAGCACATACTGTGCCAAACGGATTAGTAGTGATTATCTTTATTCAAGTCAGCATTCATAAGCTCTACCCATAATCCTTATAAAGCTTACCCGAATAAGCTAGGATGGTAGTAGTAGGGTTTTCGTCTTTAACCTTTACTTTACTTTTTAAACTCTTTTTATAAGCATCAAGAGAAGTAAGCACTTCGTCATCACTTAAAAATAATAAATCACTTCTCATCATTAACATCAGAACTACCTCCTGCAGTTACTAATGAGTTAAATTTGGCGATAAGTGACTTTGTGTTCAATCAAAACCGTATTGAGGTCATACAGCGATGTGACCTTTGACATAAAGCTGTATTTAATGATGTGTATTGTTGTCGTGGTTTGTTAGTTTTATCACATTTTTAGGTGATCTAGATTCGTAATGGCCATCTAGATCACTTGGAACCATCCGATCAAACTCAGCAAGTGCTTCTGTCAATAAATGGCTTAAAACATTTATCCTTAAAGAATGCAGCGTTCATAGCTTTCGGCATTCTATGAGAGACCGATTAAGGGCAGTGGAATGTCCTAAGGAGATAATCGATCAGATCGGAGGATGGTCATCCAGTGATGTTGGAGAGAGTTATGGGGAAGGATTCTCATTGAACATCCTGAGTCACTGGATGCAAAAAATACCATTATTCAATAACTTACGAACTATCATCGCAAAGGTGAATACGGCTAATCATATATATAGGATTATTAACGTTTTGTAAGGAAGGAAAGAGTGATAGAATTGACAAACGCTAGGTTACCGATCTTCGCTCCTTTGTGTACAATTATGGCCCTAATCAATACCTACTACTCAACTGATAAAGGGAATTACATATGCCCAACCCCCAGTCTGGAACCATTGGTTGCCAATGTGGCAAGTGCGAAATAACTGTGGCAGATAACCGTGCGGTACAATACTTCCGTTGCGGTTGCGAGGACTGTCGACAAGGGATTGAATGGGGGGCAGTTAAGAGTACAGTGACACCAGATCAGTTACCACACGGTTACTATATTCCTGCCGATATTATCTCCATAAAAGGCAAAGAATTTATGAGTGCTTATAAGCTTCGAGAAGACGGAAGGTCTATTCGCTTATATTGCAATCAGTGCTGGTCCATGATTGCAATAGACCATCCCGCTTATCAAAGTAATGTCTTTTACATTTTTCCAAAACATTGTGTTGCTGAATGTGATTTATCAGTACCGTTAACAGCGATACTATTTATGAAAGATTATCCTAAGGACTATGAATCTCCCCCTGAAGATGACGTACCTTTATTTTATTCTTTTGAGTATGACCAGGAAAAGAAGAGATTTTTCTCCATACCAACTGTATCAAATACGTTTAAGCAACGTACCGATCCCCTTAAAGGGATAAACTTTACGGCGTTAATCGACTCTCTTGGAATGCCAAAGATATTAGATCTGGAAAAGGGAAAAAGGTTTGAATAATTGATCACTTAAATCAGTTGGAACTCGTCTGATAAAGTAATAGATACCATTCGAACAAGTCACATATTTATCTGAATTATTTCACCCCATCAAAATATACACAGACAATAATTGGATATATTTCAATGAGTTAAGCATTATTAGTACTAGTTAATGGTGCCTAGGAGGGTTAGTGGTTCCCCAGTACAGCACCAAATTCAACTTGGTATATGCAATATCAATAGCTTACCTAATCTACTGGTTTGATCAAGTGGCACGATTTGTACTCTAGTTTGCACCCTAGTTTTGGATGAACCAATTCTAACTTACTCATACAATTAATTAGATTGATCTGACCCCCGTATGCGGTCGCTCATAGCAGCCTATCCCGTTATATAGATATGGTTATTGGCACTAACTCAAAATAACTCGTCAACTCATTTAGGCGACTGGATGCGTGATAAACCCGATGGATGGGGGCTACAGGTTAATTCAGGGACAGGTCATTTTCATATAGAACAATTCGAAGACGGTCTTGCACATGGATACGGATTATCTGGTCATAACTTTGGTCGAGGATATATTTATGTCAGTGTATTTGAAAATGGTATTCGTAATGGAGAATTTAATGTCTTGCATTCCAGTGGGAGTAAGCACAAGGGCCAGTATATTAATGATGAACGACATGGGATGTGGTTAGAGATAGATACAGATGGTGATGAGTATTGGTATGGGTATGCCAATGGCAGTCAGGTCTTTCCACCGAGACTGTTTAAGGCACCATACAGAATGGATTACTGGATCTAACGTCACGTCTACAGACTAGGAAGAGGGAGGTAGCGGTTACTGGGAGATGACCTACTCTGCGTTTAAGGTTTTTCTATAATTGCAGTAAGCTCTATATAGTAACCGCTACAGGAATTATTATATAGTTTACGGCTGCTAATTTTCGATGGATCACCAAAATCAAATCAGAAAAAATAATAAGATGAAAAGAGTAGATTGCCCCGATTGTGGAATGTCCATCACTATGGACCAATCCTCTGACGAGTGGCTCTTTTATGAATGCTCAGGGTGTGGTTGCGTGGTGGGCCAATCTATTCCCTCACATCTTCATACAATAGAGGCTCTCCACTTTCTCAAGAATAATGCTTTATTGCTGATAATTCCTGTTCTCTCGGGATTTTGCTTTGAGCTGTATCCTGATTGGAGAATAATTTCAGGGTTATTTTTCTGTTTGAGCCTCTCAATATTATCTGTTGCCTATCATGAATTTTTTCATGCGATTACTGCTTACCTACTGGGTGACTTCACTATGTATGCAAGAGGGTATCTGAGGCTAAATATCTTTTTATATTTTAATAACTTCACCTCACTCGCAATGCCTCTGGGCCTATTTGCCTTTTATGGAGTGTTTCTACCCGGAGCAGCAGTATATATTTCCTTAAAGCATTTACGACACCCATTATACCAATCTTTCGTAGCTCTCTCGGGAGTCGTAGCTAATGCCCTTATCTTATTTGTCATTCTCTTCCTTTTGAGACTGGAACCTTTTGCGATAAGTCAAACATTTATGCCATTGATCCAAGTAATGGCTTTTATTCAAATAGCGATGATTATATTTAATCTAATTCCCATTCCTGGTCTCGATGGCTGGAATGCAATTTCCCCTGTATTTGATCCAAGAATTAAAGCCTTTTTTGAGAGATTTGCTTTTATATTCATAATTATATTTGTGGGTTCTATCATCATGTTTAGTGATGCCAGTAATTTACTAGGATCAATAATGAGACAATCTGTTGAAAGTGTTGGGCTAGATCTAAATCAAATATTTGAGGGGTGGCGATATCTTAAAATCTTAGATTATGGAAACTGTGAGGTTTGTTCTTTCTTAAGTCATAAATTTAATTAAGAACTACTATTCTCTAACTTCAAGTAACCCATATCAGTAATCATATATTACCTAATAAGGGATCGCTTACGCTTGGAGCTTGGGCTCTCCCCAATCTTGGGATAATTACAAGGAAGAAACTTTATAACCAATAATTAAAAAATTGATCAATAACTTGACATTTTTTTAAAGAAGTCGGCCTGAGGTCTAAATCAATATTAAAATGATTTATTTAGCTAACATTCCAATGTTAATGTTTTTAATTGAACCGGTCAGATTGAAAATAATATTTTAGGTGAAAAAGTATATCGATGTGGAATAGAATTTTTATCAGTTCGATTTTTATAGTCATTTTTAATATTCTAGAATTATTAGATTTTAAAGCGGCTTCTGCAGAAATAAATAATTCCAAAATCAAAATTGAAAAAATTGGACCCGTTTACTTACCCTGGGGACTGGCGACCCTGACCCCCAACAAAGTGCTTGTTACAACGAAAATTGGCAAACTTTTTTTATTTAACTTAGAGACAAAAATGAAAACACTGATAAGTGGCACACCACGTTCTGCATTTTACAGACAAGGCGGATTGTTAGACGTTGCTGTCCAAAAAAGAAAAGATGGCAATTATATATTCTTATGCTACTCAAAATTAACAGCTAGCAAGAACTTAACGGTTGCTATCTCAAAAAGTAAATTATTAGAGAACAAACTCATTAAAACGCGAGACATATTCGTTTCAAACCATTTGTCAAAGAGTGGCGTTCACTTTGGATGCAGATTAGCCCTAAACGATATTCATCTCTTTGCCTCACTAGGTGACAGAGGCGATAGAACTAATGCACAAAACCCAAATAATTATCCTGGTTCTATTATAAAAATCCCACTTCATGGAAAAACGACAACAGGAAACCTTGGGTGGCTCCCCGAAATATACTCAATTGGGCACAGAAATCCTCAAGGGCTGCACTTTCAGAAATCCACAGGCCAATTATGGTCTCATGAGCATGGGCCTCGTGGTGGCGATGAGATCAATATTATAAATAAAAATAATAATTATGGCTGGCCTACAATATCCTACGGCAAAGAATATATGGGAGGAGATATCGGCCTCAATTACTCTCCGAAAGGGTTTACAGATCCAATTTGGATATGGACGCCAAGTATAGCACCCTCAGGATTAGCCTTTTATGACGGTAAGATGTTCAAAGAATTTTCAGGGAAATTATTAATTGGAGCACTAAAGTATCGATGCGTATATCTGATTGGTTTATCATCCAATAACACACCTGAAACAGAAGAATGTATTTTTAAGAATATATTCGGGCGCGTTCGTGATATTGAAGTTATGGCTGATGGTAGCATTCTAGTAATTAATGACGAAAAAAGTGGTCATCTTTTTCGTCTATCAAGGGCGAGTATAAAAGATCCTAAATAATTAGCTTACGTCGATGATTTTTTAACAAGCTAAACTTTTTATCTTTTTGACTAGAGAGAATACGATCTGATCATAGGTGATATTCAATATGAATTTGTAGCTATACCTTGCTTGTTGGCTTTTTTGAAAAGGCTGAAAATTGCATTAATTACACTTGACATGCTCTGAGTGAATTATTATTACGTAGTTATCGAAATAGAGGTAATTAAATGTTAAAAACAAATTTACAAGAAATTGTCAGAGATGCTGAACGTTTGGAGCTTAATGACTTGATTAAAATCAAGAAAATATTGGACGAAGCAGTTGCCAAGCAACGCAATTATGATGACGTGGTTATAACCCGGCAAGGTGCACCGTATTATACGTAAGTAGCCGTTCTATTATTTCCAGTTGTCTCTATGGTACTGTTAGCTCTGCACGAGTATTAAACCTAGAAAAAAATAGATTCTACCGAGTAACTGCCTGAAGTTTGGGACAACTCCCCAATGTTTGCCATGACATTTAAGTAATAGTCACCTGTGCTTGAGGTGGTATAAGATATAGAGGCCTCAAAACCCGTTCCACTATCATCATCTTGCGCAACCAAGATATTGTTTTCATCATATAAGAAAGCTTGAGGATCCCAAAGAGTTCCATGATTACTATGTGATCCCCGAATATCAAACCTATAAGTTGTATCTGCTTCGAGTGAAAATCGAAACATATCCCTATCGCCAAGGAAATCAATATTACCAGCAAAAATAGTATTTGGGTTTGCAAACGATGCCTCGTTTATAGTATCGCCAACTATATCTCCAAGACTGCTCGTAGCAATAGATGTCTGTAAAACATCTAGCTGATACGAACCAGTCAAAACTGAACTAAATGCACCGGCCTCTATATATATTTCACCTGTCGATGGAGCAGTATAACTTAATAAACTTTCAAACCCCCGACCTCCATCGTCGTTTTGACCAAGTACTTCTCCGTTAATATCTAAAACACGCAACAGTGGGTCGGTTAGTGTGCCTACATTCGAAGTCGAGCCTTTCATATCGATTTGATATGTTGCACCAGATGTCACAGATAAAGAGAAAACATCTTTATCGCCGCCAATTTCTATATTTCCCGTTTGGGAGATGCCAGGAGTTAAAGAAGTTAACCCAAGTGAAGGCGCATTGGCTATATCATTGTCAGCAGAGCCTCCCGATTCCCCGACGGAAATCTCATACGTCCCTGTACCTGTGTCAAATGCACCAGCTTCCACGTACAATGTTTCAGTAGTAGTCGGTGTATAAATTATTTGTGATTCTAACCTAAACCCACCATCATCGTTTTGACCCAAAATGGTTCCGGCCGAGTCTTTTAATGTCAATAATGGATCTCGCAAATTGCCAACAGAAGACCAAAAACCTTTCTGATCTATCGTATAGGTGACACCAGCTTGAACGTCTAAGGAGAAAATATCAGTATCGCTTGCAATCTCTAGATTACCAGATTGATTAGTCCCAACACTCAAGGCCGTATTACCACCAATATTACCAGAATGATCATCTTGGATAGTGACGTCAGTAACGTCTAATTGGTACGTACCGGTCAAATCAGAACTGAAAGCACCCGCCTCTATAAAAAAATCTCCACCTGTTGATGGAGCGAAAGTTAAACTAGACTCAAATCCAGTTCCTCCATCGTCATTTTGAGCTATCTGAGAGCCATTAGAATCTAAAATCGTAACAATTGGATCTGTCAAAGTCCCAAGTGCCGAAGGCGCCCCCCTAAGGTCAATTAAGTAAGTTGAGCCTGCTGTTCCTGAAACTTTGTAAACATCCTTATCTCCACCTGTTTCTAAGTCTCCTATTACGGAAACTCCCGGAGCCACTGCTGTGTTTGATCCTATTGAATCTGGATGATCATCTGTGCTTGGCTGTTCCGAAGTTGGCGCATCTGGAAGTGTTCCTCCGGCAGCCAAAAGCCCAAGTGCATTAACATCAAGTACTCTATAATTACCGCCTGTCGCTGGATCTGAGAAAGTAGATGCCGATTGCTGGAGAAATGTCTCAAAATCATCGACTGATAAGTTAGGATTGAGTTGGCTTATTAATGAAGATACACCAGCGACATAGGGAGTTGCCATGCTCGTTCCACTCAATGTTTGCGTTGTTGCTCCAACCCCAGGAGTAGCATTGGTTATTCCTGTACCTGGCGCGAATACTTGTGTGATCGTTGTATCTCGCTGAGAATAACTTGCTGCACCTTCATTTACGCTATCTAAGGCACTTATTGCTAACGCGTTGGGATCTGATGCTGGTGTCCCCACTCCCTCAGCGTTGAATGATGCAAAACTATTACCAGCTGCTACAAAAGTTATAACACCTTGTGACTTCAACGCAGCAATTTCATCACTTAACGATGACAATTGGGTCGAGGACGAATTATCTGAAGCCCCGAGGGACATATTAACCGAAGTGATGTTATAGGTCGCACGATTATCTAAAACCCATTGTAATCCTGCCTCTATACCAGAAAAAGAACCACCATTTGCTCCTAAAACCTGAATTGCTGCCACATTAGCCCCTGGGGCAGTGCCAGGGAACGTTGCATCTGATGACATAGCGATCCCAGCTACATGTGTTCCATGAGTATCTGAGTCTTGTGCCCCATTACCATCACCGTGAAAATCCGCAGACGCCACAATGTTATCGGAAACGCCATCACCATTAGTATCAGCTCCAAAAAATGGATGATCTAAATCAATTCCGGTATCTAACACAGCTATAGTCGTTCCACTGCCATCAATAGTCGGATTCGCTGTTTTAAAGGCCTCCAAGTTTGTCGCGGCCGAAGCGGTCGCTGCCGCACCAAATGTTAAATTGGCCTTTGTTGTGATTGTGGGAATAAAATTTCCGCCAACAGAACTACTATTTACCGACATTGATGCAATAAGCGACTTTTCTGTATATGCGTCAGCATCTGCCTTCATATTGCTATCGCTGGCGGATAGGACAAAGTTACTCGACGTCTGGGATATACCGTCATCGGCAAGCACTAAAATATTGTTATCCCCTATACCGTCTTTGAGTGTATACCCATAAATCTGGCCAGATCGTTCGTTAAAGTTCAGATACTCAGGCAGTTCTTCGCCAGTCGAGGACATTGCTGTAACTGATCCATTAAATCCATTCGCCCCCCCCAAATCCATAACGATACTCACTGGCAAATTAAATGAACCACTTATTTCCGTCTCAACGGTATCAAACCTATTAGAAACATTTATCGTCGACTGCTGACTAGCAACTTGCTCAGCTTCACGCGTATCCACCACCCCACCGTAGCCTACTATCCCTTCCGAAGTATACGAGCTGGAGGCTTCGAAGTTCTCTATCTCATTGATGTCTGTGGAGTAGTGATGAAATCCCGTTTCGGTATTAAAAAATCGGTGAACCGCCTGCGTCCCATCCACTTCGGTTTGAAAAAGTCTGAAGACATTACCCTCTTCCAAAAAGTCAGCGTTTGATCGCAACACCTCTATTTCACGCGGGTCTGCGGTAAAAACGTGATCATTTGTGCTGGTATTTAAAAAACGAGTAAATTGGAGATCGCCACTCTCAAAACCTTCAAAAGCCACTTTTTGATTCAAGCCACCCTGCAGGGTTTCCCCCTCCTCTGCAGCAGCATAGTGCAAAAAGTCATCACCAGAATATTGAACGATGAGTTCATTATAAACTTTGGATACCATCTTTTCCCATTCTTTTAGATTTATACAGGAGCTTACTTATTCCTAAGTGTATCCTAACAATCAAAAAAATATAGCCCTACCTTGTGTTTTAACTCACAATCCAAATATTTTTTATCAATCACGAATTCGTCTTCACTTGATCCTTATAGAATTTTCTATTCGTTTTTATTTGTTCAATAACTTCAGTTAATCTGTCTCTATCCGCTGTTTCATATTTTAATCTCAGTTTTGTTTCTCTTAAAAACGGGATAATCTGAACTAAAGGATCACCTTTTTTAAATGAGATCGAGTCCTCTTCATCCTCTAAGCAGATGGCTAATGGTATATTTATCATATTGTAATAGGTGTCAGAACGGACTGCTCCAGAAAGGCAAAATGCGTTCCTATGCCCGTTTCTATTAAACGGTTGAGTGAATAGGCAGGAGTATCCTTTTGGAACAGTAAACACCCAAGGAAGTCCAATTTTAATAACATGGTAGTTTTCGAATTCTGAATTTTTATACTGTTTTGCTTCATGACCTCCAATAATTGGGTATCCAATATGATCACATTTTATCATTTTTCCAGATTTCCCCGCAATCCCAACATATTCGAAAGTCATATCACATGGGAATTCTACAATTATACCTTGAATCATGCACTCAATCGCGGGCAAGCAGTCTGACATATTAAGTGTATTGGAGGTTCGGGCCGCCTTCCTTAATTCCTTCATCCAGTTAGGAAAATAATCGGACGCTGCCCGAGGGTTTACCCACCAGTCCGCAAGTCCTTCAACTCGTTTAATCCTCAACTCAACCATTCATTATCCTATATTTTTTCTAATTTAATATTCCCCAATAAGTTAGCGCTTATAAACGAATGAAGTTAGTAGTTTTTCCAACTTAATCTTTCCATAAAAATAATATTGTTACTATAAACACTGAGTATTATTCTTGTAGAGTTAATACTTCTACCACGTTTAGTCCGAATTTTTTGTTTGAGGTGAATTAAAATGGCGGGTGCATTAAAAGGTATAAAAGTTCTGGATCTCACTTCTGTAGGTTTTGGTCCATACGCTTGTCAAATTTTGGGTGATTATGGTGCAGAGATAATTAAAATTGAATCTCCTGATGGAGATATAACCCGAGGGATAGGACCATTTCGCAATAATGGAATGGGTCACTTTTTTCTTAATGCAAATAGAAATAAACGGAGTCTAGTTCTGGACCTTAAGACGGCCGCAGCTAAAAAAGTATTTTTCCGTTTGGTGAAAAGTGCGGATGTAGTTATGACATCTATAAGACCCGCAGCTATGGATCGATTAGGCCTAGGCTTCGAGGATTGTAATAAGGTAAATAAAAAACTGATATACGTTGCATTGGTCGGATTTGGACAATCGGGTCCATACGCGAAAAGACCAGCCTACGACGATATTATTCAAGGCGTTTCCGGAATGGCCTCTATGCAAGGCGGTAGAAATGGAAACCCTACTTTTGTGAACGCATCGATTTGCGATAAAATATGTTCTCAAATAGCTGCACATGCCACCCTAGCGGCACTCTACAGTAGAACGAATGATAGTATTGGCCAATTAGTCGAAGTACCAATGTTTGAATCAATGGTTGGGTTTAATTTGGTAGAACACCAGTCAGGAATGACCTTTGATCCTCCTATTGGAGCGAGAGGTTACGAACGGTCTATGGCAAAGCACCGCAAACCATATGCCACATTGGATGGTTTTGTTTGTGCACTTCCATATACGACCAAACATTGGCAAACTTTCTTCTCTATAATGAAAAGAGAAGATTTGGTTAACGACCCCCGAGTTGTAAATGCTAAACTAAGAAGTGAAAAAATTGCTGAACTTTATGAGCTAGTCTCCGAATTAGTACAAGATTGGACAACCAGCGATCTTTTAGAGGCTCTGAATATTGGAGATATCCCTCACGGTGAAGCGACAGAATTGGATAACTTAGAGAATGATCCTCATTTGGCTGATATAGATTTTTTTCGACTAGTAGACCATCCATCAGAAGGAAAAATAAAGCTAACTTCACCACCGGTAAATTTTTCTGAAACCCCTGCAGCTATTAATCGACTACCCCCCCTTCTGGGAGAACATAACGAAGAAATTCTAAAGGAGATTGGATATACTGATGAAGAAATATCACAACTTTACGAAGACCAAATCATAGTTTGTTCAGATGTAGGTCAATAAATTCTCACATGTAGATTCAACAGAAAATAATACGGAGTAATAATCAAATGAAAATAAGTATATGCCTATAAATTTATACAGAGGAGATTTACCTTCCGGCCTTAACCTTGGTCCAATTGTCGCCATAGACAGCGAAACGATGGGATTAAAACCCCAAAGAGATAGATTGTGCTTGATACAACTATCCTCAGGAGACGGGAATGCGCATCTGGTTCAGTTTGAACGATGCAACTATACCGCTCCAAATTTAGTTAAATTATTAGAAGACCCCGATATAACAAAGGTATTTCATTATGCACGCTTTGACGTGGCTATTATAAAAAAGTATCTAAAAGTCCGAACAACCTCAATTTATTGCACAAAAATCGCCTCTAAACTCGTTCGGACCTATACCGATAAACATGGCCTCAAAGACTTATGCAAAGAATTGCTCAACGTCGATTTATCTAAACAACAGCAATCTTCCGATTGGGGCGCTAAAAATCTCACAGAAGAACAAAAAACATACGCTGCTTCCGATGTGCTTTATTTACATAAAATTAAGGACATCCTCGATCAACGTTTACTTAGAGAAGAACGAAACGAATTAGCGGCTTTTTGCTTTGAATTTCTTCAAACGAGAGCTAACTTGGATCTGATAGGTTTTGAGAACGAGGATATTTTTAGTCATTGAACATCAAACCTGGTATATGTAATCAGTTGATAACTTAATTCAAATTTATTTGATTGAATGTTTACTTGAATATTATCCCAGAAAAAGCTTCTCCTCAACGACGGCTAAGATTGTCACATCGAAGTCAATCCAAAAAAATATATTCTGGTTCAGGAAGAATTAGCAGCCTAATCAAGCTTTTCTTCCCAGCTATAGCTTTGGCCATAGTGGGTCTTACTTTTGCTTGGCCTCAAATCATGCCCGATAAAAGAAAGTTTGGGGTAACCGCAAACTTCGTAGAAGAAATAGGAGTGGATGGGCTTTTAATCGAGCGACCAAAATACGTTGGAATGGATAACTCCGAACGTCCTTATCAAATCTCAGCCATAAGCGCCGCACAAAAAGACAAGTTTGACGATCAAGTTCTTCTTGAGGGCCCAAAAGCCGATATCTTTCTAAATACGTCCGGCTGGATAGCAATTAACTCGGATCAAGGGGTTTATTATCGAAGCAACCAAGTCCTGGAACTGTCAGGTGACGTCACTGTTTTTCACGATAAAGGATATGAATTCCGAACAAATTCTTTAAAAATAGATTTATTAAATGGGATAGGGTCAAGCACGAGTCACGTTAACGTTCACGGATTGGCCGGCGAAATATCATCACAAGGCCTCGAGATTAACCAAGAAGGAACAAGGGTTCTTTTTACTGGCAAAACTAAAGCCATTTTAAAAGGCTCGCGCGGGAGTGATTCGTGATAAATTTAAAAATGTCAAGTATGATAGTCGTATGTTTATTAACACTCTGCCTTATAATAATTCAGGACAAAAGTAATACTGCTTTTTCTCAGTCAAACTTTGAAACAAAATTCGACCCAATACACATCGAGGCAAACGAAGGTATAGAGTGGTTATCTGACAAAAAAGTTTATATTGCACGCGGTGAGGCAACTGCTAAACAAAATAACTTCCAATTAAAATCTGATGTCATAAAAGCTCACTATCGAGAAAAGCAGACAGGCGATACTGAAATTTATCGGTTAGAGGCTATTCGCAAGGTTGTTGTATTAAACTCTAATCGAATAGCTTATGGTGATTATGGTGTCTACGATTTAGATAATAGTGTCACAGTATTAACAGGAAAAAACCTTAGATTAAAAACTGCCTTAGAAACTATAAGAGCCAGAAAAAGTTTAGAATATTGGGACAAAAAGAGGTTAGCGATTGCAAAAGGGAATGCAACCGCTCAAAGAGGGGAAAAACAAGTTAGGGCGGATACACTAACAGTATACTTTTCAAAAACTAAAGATGAGTCCATCACCGCAAATCGAATAGAGGCGGTTGGCAACGTAAAAATTTCTACACCAAACGAAGTGGCGGTTGGTGATGAGGCGGTATATTATATAGAAAAAGAACTTGTTACCCTATTGGGACATGTTAAAATTACTAGAGGAAAGTCACAATTAAATGGTTCTATTGCCGAAGTAAATTTAAAGACTGGTAGGAGCCGTTTGCTATCTAAATCAGGGCTTGATGGCAATCAAAAAGTAAGAGGACTATTTACTCGTGATGTGAAGCAACCTGAAAAAAAGTGATTTAATGGTTAATAAAGAAATAGATATCCCCTCGCGAAATAAACAACACCAAGAATCCGATAAAATACCAAGATTGGTGAGACAAAATGAGGGTTTAGTTGTAAAGAATATAGGGAAAAGGTTCAACATGCGTCCTGTAGTACGCGACGTCAGCCTAAATCTAAATCGAGGTGAAGCAGTAGGACTATTAGGACCAAATGGTGCCGGTAAAACAACATGTTTTTATGTAATAACTGGTCTTATAACTCCTGATTACGGATCTATCTTTCTAGATGGGACGGATGTTTCGCAATTACCAATGTTTAAAAGGGCACGATTGGGCATTGGGTATCTCCCTCAAGAAGCCTCTATTTTTCGAGGTCTTTCTGTCGAGCAAAATATTCGCTCAATCCTCGAAGTTACAGAATCAAACCATGATCGGTGTGATGCATTACTAGAAGATCTTTTAGCGGAATTCTCGATTACTCACCTGCGCCGAACCCCCGCTTTGGCGTTATCTGGAGGGGAAAGACGACGGGTCGAAATTGCTAGATCGTTAGCGTCACAACCACATTTCATACTTCTTGACGAACCATTAGCAGGGATAGATCCAATTGCACTAAATGAAATAAGGGACCTCATAGCCCATTTAAAAGACAGAGGGATTGGAGTTTTGATAACGGATCATAATGTTCGGGAGACTTTAGACATTATCGATAGGGCTTATATATTAAACGACGGGGCCGTTCTAATGGAGGGCCCTCCTTCTGAAATAGTAGCTCATAAAGACGTACGGCGAGTTTATCTCGGCGACCGGTTTAAACTATAGGGCGCGCACAATGGCCCTCTCACAGCGGTTAGACCTCAGGCAGTCACAGTCTCTTGTGATGACGCCACAGCTACAACAAGCCATCAAACTATTACAATTATCTAACCGTGAGCTTTCCGATTTTGTTGAAGATGAACTTGAAAAAAACCCCATGCTAGAAAGAGATGAGGGTGAAGGCTCAACTCTACAAGAAGCGAATTCAGATAATATGACGGCCTATGATGATGCACAAGCTAATGAAGCGAGTGCCCAAATTAGCACTGATGAGTTTAGTGAGGAACCAACCGAAGACACAATGGTTAGAACTACGGCTGAAACACTACCAGAGCAAAATGACGACCCAAATGACATCGATTACGAAAATAATTGGGGTAGCGCTAGTTCTGAAAATATTGCAAACGCCGATAACTTTGGTCAAATAAATAACGAACAGACAATGAGCGGTAGTGGAGGAAATACAAGCTTTGACTCCCATTCATTCAACATAGATGAAACAGCAAGTGACAGCAAAACTTTACGGCAACATCTTTACGAACAACTAGGGATCGATTTTCCTGACCCAAAAGAACGTATGATTGGCGCATATTTAATAGAGATGATTGACGATACTGGCTATTTTCTTAATGACTCGTCAGACTTAATGCAGACCCTTAGTTGCTCGCAGTCGGAAATCGATAATGTTTTTGAAAGATTGCAGTGTTTTGAACCTTCTGGGGTTTTTGCCCGCAACTTGTCCGAGTGCCTGGCATTTCAATTGAGAGATAAAAACCGTCTAGATCCAGCCATGGCAACATTATTGGATAATTTAGAGTTAATAGCGCAACATAAAATAAATGAGTTAAAAAAAATCTGCGATGTTGATGATGAAGATATGACTGAAATGATAGCGGAAATTCGTGCTCTGAACCCAAAACCGGGTTTAATTTATGAACAAGCTATTGAGGAAAATATAGCTCCAGATGTTTTAATGAGAGAAACGCCGGATGGAGCATGGATAGTGGAGTTAAATCCAGATAACCTTCCCAAGGTTCTAATAAATAACAGTTACCATGCCAAGGTATCAAGAAAACATCTGCAAAAATCCGATAAAGAATTTATTAACGACTGCGTTCAATCAGCAAACTGGCTTGTTAAATCTTTGCATCAGCGCGCAACAACGATTATTAAGGTAGCCTCCGAAATAGTTTCTCAACAGGATGCCTTTTTTCGATTTGGGGTTCAACACTTGAAACCCCTCGTCTTAAGAGATGTTGCCGAGGTTATAGGAATGCATGAAAGCACTATTAGTCGTGTAACAAATAATAAGTATATTGCGACCCCTAGAGGAATGCTGGAACTAAAATACTTTTTTACATCCTCAATTGCATCAGCAGGGGGAGGAGATGCTTTTTCTGCGGAAGCAGTCAAATTTAAAATAAAATCACTAATAAACGAGGAACCAGCGTCAAAAATTTTATCTGATGATAGAATCGTAGAATTACTCAAAAGTCATGGAATTGATATTGCGAGACGCACAGTGGCTAAATATAGAGATGCTCTAAAAATTCCATCTTCTGTACAACGCCGCCGGCAAAAATCAATTTGATTTTCGTTGCTTAGCATTACCAACAATTAGTTGTTTTGTGCTTGTGGAAGGTTGACTTGGAGTAAAACCAGACATAATGTCCCGTCGACAAAAATACCGATGACTGTTTTCGAATTTAAAAAATGATTTTGGTTGCTTCTTTTTGGATGCCGTAATGAATATAATAGATTTTATATCGGCCGATGCTGTGGTTCCAGATTTCAAAGCGTCTAATAAACGGCAAGCTCTACAAATACTTGGCCGAAAGGCTGCTGATATTGCCGGATTAGAACAGCACCTGGTGATGGATGTACTCATGGAAAGAGAACGACTAGGTTCAACCGGCGTAGGGGCTGGCGTCGCTATTCCTCATGGCAAGGTTGCTAATTTAAATAAGTTATACGGTGTGTTTGGCAAAACTGACGAAGCAATAGAATTTGATTCGATTGATGAACAGCCCGTTGACTTAATTTTTCTACTATTGGCACCTGACATAGAAGGAGCAGATCACCTAAAGGCACTTTCTCAAATATCTCGAGTGATGAGTGATAGCCAAATGTGCGGAAAATTAAGAAAGTTAAATTCTCGGGATGACATCTATACATTATTGATAGAAGCTACTGACCAAAAATAAAAATATTAACAATAATAACTTAAATATTCCGCAAATTTGCCTCAGTTTTTGATAAAGCTGGCGATTAGTGAATCAAGTTTTTAAGGAGATAATGTGACAGCACATTCAGATAGTTTACCAAATAAAAATCCTAATGCTGCATACCCAGCAAAACCAAAAGATTCTTCTAGTCTTATAATACTTAAAAAAGATGAACTAGGGGTGCAAGTGTTGATGGGAAAAAGAGGACGAAAAGCAGTTTTCAGCAATGCTTATGTATTCGCAGGGGGAAAAGTTGATCCTGACGACTCACTTCCCAAACCCGCTAGCGAGCTTAATCCAGATATAGCGAGGAGAATATCGAGTGATGCTGTAAAAGCTAAGAGCTTTGCTATGGCAGCTGTACGTGAAGCCTATGAAGAAACCGGTTTTCTATTAGGGGCATCCGGGGATTTAGGCGAAACTGGCAATGAGAGTTGGAATGAAATTCGCTCTATGAATTTAGCCCCTAACCTCGAAAAAATGCACTATGTTGGACACGCAATAACGCCCGCGTCGAAAGCCGTAAGATTCAATGCCCGTTTTTTTTACACTTGGGTACACGAGATGAGCGGAACGTTAGGCGGGAGCGGTGAATTATCAGACCTAGCATTTCTCAGTCTGCGGGACGCATTAAGCTTGCCAATGGTGGACGTTACTGAGTTTATGCTAGAAGAAATGATCCGAAGAGAACAAACTGACTTTGCTATCCCGACGACGTATCCATTTTTCGGATATAGAAAAGGACGCCAATATCAGCGATATACCTGATTAGCCAAATAAAAATATCTAAGCCCGCATTTGATAGTGACTTTCTATAGTCATACTATCTGAGGGGATAATCTTTTCCTGCTCGACTAAATATATTATAGTTGCAAATAGAGACCTAGAGGCAGCAGCATATAGTTCTTGAGAAATATCCGAATACACTTCAGGTACCATCTCTTCCACAGTCTTCCCGCCAGATTGCAAACAAGCTAAGATTTTATCTTCTCGCTCTCTCCTATGTGTTATAAAATCCCGCACCATTTGTTTCGGGTCCCTTATTTCAGGTCCATGCGCAGGGTAATAAACATCATCATTCCTTAACAGCAATTTTTCTAAGCTCCGCATATAATCCCCCATATCTCCATCGGGTGGAGATACGATGCTTGTGGACCATCCCATAACCTGATCACCAGGAAAAAGTATTTTCCGTGAATCCCAAGAAAAACATATATGGTTCGATGTATGCCCGGGGGTATGCAGACATGATACAGCCCAATCATCTCCCTCGATAATAGAACCATCTTTAACAACTTCGTCTGGAATGAAATCCATATCCCCTCCAGCTTCCACCTGTGCTTCCTTTTTTATTTTTCCGCTACCATGCGGACCAAATCCATAAGTGGGAGCAGAAACCCTCGCCTTGAGTTCTTTTGCTGCGGGGGAATGATCATTATGGGTGTGAGTTACTAGAATATGTGATATGCGTTCCGAACCAAGACCTCTTATCAAAGCATCCACATGTTCAGAAAGATCTGGTCCAGGGTCTATGACAGCGACGCGACCGTAGCCGAGAATATAAGTCCCTGTTCCCCGAAAAGTAAATGGCCCGGGGTTATTTGCTGTAATTCTTCTGATGCCAGGCTCTATAGTCTCTATAACTCCATAAGGCACATCAAAGTTTCGATTAAATGGAATTTTAATACCCATAATCTCTCTCACTCACCAACAACTGGGTTCGTTAGAACCCCTATTCCAGATATTTCAATCTCACAGACATCCCCTGGCCGCATCCACACTTGTGGATTCCTTCTGGATCCAACACCACCCGGGGTTCCTGTTGCAATCACATCACCCGGGGAAAGCTCCGTAAATGTGGAGATATAATTGATCAACTTTGGAATAGGAAAAATCATGTCAGCAACTTTAGCATGCTGCATTACTTCACCATTTAAACGTGATTCTACAGTAACGCTATCCAGATCCACCAGCTCTTCGGGTGTCACCATCCAGGGTCCAAAGCCACCGGTAGCCATAAAGTTCTTGCCTGCCGTAAATTGTGTGGTATGTCGCTGGTATTCGCGGACACTCCCATCATTGTAACAAGAGTAACCCGCTATATAATTAAATGCTTCCTCCTCAGGGATCCGGCGTCCAGGTTTACCAATAATAATTGCCAGTTCCGCCTCAAAGTCCAAAGTGTCTGATTCCATTGGTGCAATAATGGCTTTCCCATGACCTATCTGTGCATTTGCAAACCTGACAAATATAGTGGGCTCGCCCACTTCTCCATGCCCACCCTCTAATCTATGGTCATGATAATTTAAACCAACACACAAGATTTTATCTGGATTACCTATGACAGGAAGATAACTGATGTCTTCTACAGGGATATCTATTGATTTTACTCTTAATTCAGCACCAATTTCCTCGAGGCAATCATTGGCTATCGCCGATTTTAAATTTGGAAAGCTTGATGCTGTGTCGGCATCGACCAATACAGCTCCTTCATCTTTCATCAACCCCCACGTCTCTTTTCCTTGGGCAATAAAGCTACCAAAACGCATATTTATTTTCTCCAATAAAAGGTATCAAGAACCGTTTTTCGATAAATGAAGCCTAAGTAGAAATTAAAACTATTTCCAAAACCCTCGCGAACTCAAAATCCAATCTTCAAAATCTTTATAGATCTCTGGAATATTCTTCGATAATTCGTATCCTGTATCTATTGTGAGCTTTTCAGAAGACATTGTTACCCTATCTCGTTCTCCAAATAAGTCTACATTCGCCTGTTCATCGGCATACGCGAACCTATATGTAAATTCAGGAAAGGTTTTAGCTAAACACTTACACCATTCCTCTACACTCCAAGGCATACCTGAGGTTATATTATATAAATCATGTGTTAAATTTTCTCGATCCATAATAGCGTATAATGCCTCAGCGACATTGCGGCTGTAAGTCCAATCCCGGCTTTCCTTTCGGGATAAGATTGCAGTGGAACCAGAAATTGCCAATAAACTGGCTTGCATTGGAGCGCTAAGAGTATCTCGTAACCCTGTATCGTATTCCCAGGGCCCAAAAATGGCACTCAGTCGAACATTACAAACATTCAGGTTCATAAGGTTCCCTAATCGCCGAGTTATTCGTTCACTAGCAAATTTTGATATGGCATAGAGAGTGACGGGGTCCTCTCTCGTTCCATATTCGTCTAAAACACCATCCCATCCAGTATCACCAAAACCACCGTCTCCATAAGCAGATCCCGAACTAATATTTATAATGCGCTTAACAGTTCCAGCAACTTTTGAAGCCTTTAAAGAATTAATCAATCCCATTACATTTACGGATAAAACAATCTCAGGTTCCTCCAGTTCCCTCTTTTGTCCCGCTGTGACAGCTGCACCGTGGAAGATCCGTGCTATTTTGTTGTCTCTTATGATGCGAAGTACATCATCCAGGTTGGTTATATCACCTTGAACCGAGGTGAGTTCTCCAGGTAAACTTGAAAACGCCCGTTCAGCCTCATTCGGCAATGGTATTTTATCAAAGGCGATTATTCGATCAGACCGACGTAAACCGGCCTCCACGAGATTTAAACCAACAAAACCGGAACCACCAATAACAAGAGTTGTCATCTGATCAGTGCCAAATTTATTTGACGTCGGCAGCTACTTGAACTTTGATCATCTTATCCGGATTTGCTGGTGGTTCACCTCGTTCGATGTTATCAACAAATTCCATTCCAGAGCTCACCTTCCCCCAAACTGTGTATTGATTATTTAAAAATTGGGCGTCGTCGAAGCATATAAAAAACTGACTGTCACCACTATGGGGATTTTGAGATCTAGCCATCCCAACTGTTCCCCGAACAAATGGTTCGTCTGAAAATTCGGATCGAAGTTTCTCACCAGAGCCTCCAGTACCCGTTCCTGTTGGATCACCTGTTTGAGCCATAAAACCCTCTATAACACGGTGAAACACGATGCCATCATAAAAACCTTCTCTTGCAAGTTCTTTAATCCTATCAACGTGCTGCGGCGCAAGATCCGGTCGCAGATCGATAACAACACGGCCATCTTTGAGGTCTATATATAATTGATTTTCGAGGTCTTTTGCCTCTGTACTACTCGCAGTCATAATAAAAAACAATGCTCCAATTAATGAAAGTAAACGACCCATGCCACACTCCAGGGATCAAGGTTAATAATGAAATTTATACAATACTCACGTGCAATCAACGTGCAAGCTCGAAGAGCGATTTTACGTTTATATATTTTTCGAGATGGTCTGCTAATTTGTCCAAGGTGCTCTCAATTTCCCAATTGAAATCAATAGATTTTTCGTTTTTTAGTCCAAGGTTGTTTAGGAATGCGCGTCTAAAACTATTCGATGCAAAGATACCATGAATATAAGAACCCATTATGCGTCCATCGTGTGATGATGCACCGTCAAATTTGACTTTCCCATCATCTTCAAGTCGTGTTATTGGTCGATTGCAGTCAAAGCCGCTAGTTTTACCAATATGAATTTCGTAACCCGATATATCAGTATCGAACATAGTATCTTTACCTCTGACGCTCGTTAGCGTTTTTTTGGAACTTAGAATCGTTTCAACATCTAGAAAACCTAAACCATCAATCTCTTTTTCGGAGCTTTCGATACCCATAGGATCGCTAATTTTTTTTCCTAACATCTGATATCCGCCACATAGTCCTAGAATACTTCCGCCTCGTCGCACATGGGAGGCTATATCTATATGCCAACCTTGCTCCCGTAAAAACATTAGATCACCTATGGTAGATTTAGTACCAGGTAATAAAATCATATCTGCATCTACGGGAATCACCTCACCTGGCCGAACCAAAATCAAATCCACACCTGGTTCCATTCTTAGAGGATCAAGGTCATCAAAGTTGGCAATTCTCGAAAGTTGGGGGACTGCCACTATAAACTCATTTCTTTCTGAGTTCACTATAGCTTTCAGGCCCATTGCATCTTCTGCAGGAAGTTTTGGGGCTTCTTCAAACCATGGGATCACTCCAAGTCCCTTCCAACTTGTAAATTTTTCAATTTGTGCCATCCCATCCGAAAATAGCGATACATCTCCTCGAAACTTATTAATAACAAAAGCTTTAATTTGTGCTTTATCGATATCCGAAAGGACTGCTTTAGTTCCTACTAGACTTGCTATTATGCCACCTCTATCAATATCACCAATCAAGACAACGGGAATATTAGCCACTGTTGCAAATCCCATATTAGCTATATCATTTTCCCGAAGATTAATTTCAGCAGGGCTGCCAGCTCCTTCTATTAATACTAAATCCGCCTCTTCTCTAATTTTCTCAAAGCTATCCATAACAAACGGAAATAAGTCTGCCTTCATCTTTTGATATTGCTTTGCCGTTGCATGTCCATAAAGACGACCCTGGACTACAATCTGAGAACCATTTTCAGTCTCTGGCTTAAGTAAAATTGGATTCATGTGTATACTTGGTTGGATTCCGGCCGCCAATGCTTGTAATGCTTGTGCTCGACCAATTTCCCCATTATCGGCAGTTACTGCTGCATTATTTGACATGTTCTGGGGTTTAAACGGTCGAACACATATACCTTTTTTTGAAGCTAATCGGCATAAACCAGCCACAAATAATGACTTCCCAACATCCGATCCTGTACCTTGAAACATTAAAGCCTTAGCGGCCATAACTTACCTTTACCATTAAACGTTTCAATATCACCATGTCTCTATCCAAGGCCTTAAATCCATCTCAAAAGTCCACGCATTCCTAGGTTGCTGGTGTAATGCCCAATAGGAATCAGCGATAGAGTCCGGATTTAATATACCGTCGTGATCCTTCTTTGAATAACGATCGGGGAACATTTCTTTTATCCATTCCGTGTCAATAGCACCGTCTATAACCACATGCCCAACATGGATACCTTTAGGAGATAGTTCCCGCGCCATGGATTGAGCAAGCGCCCGCAACCCATGCTTTCCAGCTGCAAATGCCGAATACCCATTTCCACCTCGAACACTTGCCGTAGCACCAGTAAATATAATAGTCCCGCGTTCACGGGTTCTCATATAATTAGAGACTTCCCTACCCATTAAAAAACCACCAAAACAGCACATTTCCCAAACTTTAAAAAACACGCGCGACGTAGTTTCTGAAATACCAAAGCGAACGTTCCCGCCAACATTATAAACCGCCACTTCGATTACACCTATTTCATCTTCTACCTTTTTAACGAAAGATACCATTTCTGCTTCGCGGCGAGCATCAACTCCAAATGGATGAACAATTCCTCCGGCAGACCTGATATCCTCCGTAATCCGGTTAAGCCTTTCAACCTTTCGACGGGTTATGACGGCTTCGTAGCCTTGCATAGCGAACTTCTTTGCTATTGCCCCGCCAGTAGCATCACCGGCCCCTATAATTAAGGCTACACCTTTACCACCATCTTTCGGCATAAATTTGTTCACTCCAATTTATAATTAAATATATACTTTCAAAGAAACTCTCCGTTTTTCATCTATATTAATAGACTGAGACCATTTTAATGTTGCATCAAAATTGTGCTTAACGGTTATTTAAATACTGCCAACACACGCGTTTCTATGCTTCTCCGGGGTGGCGCCTCTGCTTCTGCAGTAGGATTATCGAATGACGTGTGCGGACAATAAACCACCCTATCCGGACGCTGGTCCATTTGTTTTAAAATGATGACTTCGTCGATAGTCATTTCGGGAAAGTAACACCATCGATGGTTAGGATTATAAACTGGCGCAGCAACCAAGCTATCTCTATTTCGACCGGTATAATAGTAGTCTATTACATCTTCCCGCGGGAGGCTACCTGCATCAATAAATGCAAGTGGATTATTTATAGCAGGATTATCGAATGGTTGCCATGTATTGAACCAAGCGTACAATTCCCCCTTTTTAGGTTCTACACCATTATCACGGAGAACATCATGGGACATACTTTCAATACGCTCTACGTTATAATCGCAATGCACAAACCGAGCGTACCCATCATTAAAATCAACTGGCTTCTCTGTCCTTACCAAAAATCCATAATGATAAGCGGCGGAGGCACCTGTAACCTGACAAATTAAATTTTGCATTTCAGGAAGGTATATCTCCTTGATAACTTTTTCATCTCTGAAATTCCTACAGGAAGAAACGTTCTCGACCAGAGTAAACCCTGTTTTTTCAAGGCCAATTTCATCTTTAATAATTCTTGGGCGGGCGTCGTGCACGTTAATATCTTGGTAAGCAGTATTCTCCCTGCGCGACTCTTTTGAGCCTATGCGAGGCGCCTCATCACGCCCCTTCCATTCAGAATTTATATAACGCACTTTCGTAGATACGAGCGAAGTATTAGACATAGGCCTACCTGCCAAATTATTATTTCGAATGAAATCAGTATGCAGTCAAATGCATAATTTTATCAAGGTTGACACTAAACTTTTTACCATGATTGCGATCTCCCAAGATATAATGGGCACTTGCATCCCGTCACTTAAGCGATACACTTCTCAGGATATATGACAACAATGGATTCATAAATATGGCCGATAAAACAACTCAAAGTGTTGTGTCCAAACCTCATTTTTGTCTAGTCGACGGATCTGGCTTTATTTTTCGTGCTTTCCATGCGCTGCCCCCGATGAGTAGGGAAGACGGAACTCCAACAAATGCTGTTTTCGGTTTTACCAATATGCTGATAAAATTGATTGACGATCTAGAAGCAAATCATTGCGCAGTCATCTTTGATACGGCCCGTAAAACCTTTAGAAATGACATTTATGATCAATACAAGGCTAACCGCCCCCCTGCGCCCGAGGAATTGATCCCACAATTCTCTATCATTCGAGAGGCAGTAAAAGCCTTTAACCTAGCTTGTATTGAAATGGATGGCTTTGAGGCCGACGATTTAATAGCCTCTTATACAAAACTTGCTATTAGCGAGGGTGCCAAGGTCACCATTGTATCTTCCGATAAGGACCTAATGCAACTGGTCAGTGATGAGGTGGTAATGCATGACCCGATGAAAAATAAATATATTGGCGTTGCTGAAGTTATTGAAAAATTTGGTGTGGAGCCCCAAAAAGTAATCGATGTACAGAGCTTGGCAGGCGATTCTGCAGATAATGTTCCAGGAGTTCCTGGCATAGGTGTAAAAACAGCAGCCCAATTAATAACGGAGTACGGTGACCTCAACTCATTGCTCAGTAATGCTAATGAAATAAAACAGCCCAAAAGACGAGATAATCTAATAAATTTTTCAGAAATGGCTCTAATAAGTCGTGATTTAGTTACATTAAAGACGGATATTGAAGTTCCTCAATCACTTCAATCATTGAAGATAAATGCTCCAGACCCCCATACAGTGCTTAAATTTCTGAAAACACAAGGCTTTAAAAGGTTAACGGCACGATTCGAGGTTCAAAAGAATAACTTTGACGGTACAGCAGAGTTACAAAATGCCGATCAGTCCGAAACTGAGAAAAGCTATGAATTAATCCAAGAGAGAGATCTATTGGAAAAGTGGTTGGAAGAAATTACGAAAATAGGCATCGTCGCTTTCGATACAGAGACTGATTCACTGGACGCCACTCAAGCCACGTTGATAGGGATATCTCTTGCAACAAAACATGGAAAAGCAGGTTATGTGCCATTAAGGCATAACCCTTCGCATCAAAGCAGTCTGTTAGCTGATGGGACTAGTGCGATAAAGCAAATACCATTTGACGAAGCTATCGCTTTATTAAAACCCATGTTAGAGGACCCAAGCATACTCAAAATTGGTCATAATATAAAATATGATGCGTTGGTAGTTCAACAAGCAAAGAATGGGAGCATCGAACTTAAGTCAGTAGATGACACCATGTGTCTATCCTATGTATTAGAAGGAGGGCTTCATGGTCATGGATTAGACGAACTATCAGAGCTGCATTTTGATCACACAAATATAAAATACAAGGACGTTTGTGGCGCTGGAAAATCACAAATCAGCTTTGCCGAAGTAGATGTAGAAAAAGCACTCGATTATGCTGCCGAAGATGCTGATATGACGTTTAGACTTCATAAAAAACTGAAAGGCATGCTGGCTAGAAATAAAATGACAACGGTCTATGAAACATTAGAAAGACCGCTCATTCCAATACTTACCCAGATGGAAAATAATGGCATAAAAGTCGATCCATTAATTCTCAAAAAAATGTCAGAAGATTTTAGTAAAAGACTAGAAAACCAAGCCGAGGAAATATATTCGGCGTCAGGTTCCCAGTTCAACATTGGCTCTCCTAAGCAATTAGGCGAAGTACTCTTCGATAAGCTAGGACTAGCCGGTGGGAAAAAAAATAAAAGCGGGGCTTATGGCACGGGGGCCGAGGTACTCGAGGAATTAGCCGCCAATGGAAGTAGTTTGGCAGAAAAGATAATTGAATGGCGTCAAATTTCTAAACTAAAATCTACCTACACGGATGCTCTTATCCAAGAAATCAATCCATTAACCGGCAGAATACACACTTCATATTCAATGACAGGAGCCAATACAGGCCGTCTAAGTTCAAATTCTCCAAATTTACAAAACATACCTATCCGCACTGAAGAAGGCCGAAGGATTCGAACTGCCTTTACAGCTGAAAGCGGAAATACTTTTATCTCGATTGACTACTCGCAGATAGAGCTTCGTCTACTTGCAGATATTGCAAATATTGAAAGTCTAAAAAAAGCTTTTCATGATGGCATAGATATCCATGCCCAAACAGCTTCCGAGGTTTTCGATGTATCGCTTGAAAATATAGACCCAATGGTTCGAAGAAATGCCAAAGCAATCAATTTTGGTATAATTTATGGTATCTCGAGTTTTGGGTTAGCTCGACAATTACGTTGCCCGCAAAGCGAAGCAAAAAACTTTATAGACTCCTACTTTAATAAATATCCTGGGATAAAAACTTATATGGAAGACACTAAAATCACAGCCCGTGAAAATGGTTATGTTGAAACTTTGTTTGGTCGCAAGATACATTTATCAGGTATTAAAGAGGCCAATCCTGCTCGGCGTGGCTTTTATGAGCGAGCCGCTATCAACGCTCCTATACAAGGTACCGCTGCGGATATAATTAAACGGGCGATGATAAAAGTTCCCGCCGCATTAAAAGAAGCTAGTTTAGATGCCAAAATGCTATTGACGGTTCACGATGAATTATTACTAGAGGTGCCAAACGGGCAATTAGGTGAAACGAAACAAGTCGTTCAAAAGACTATGGAAACTGCCGCGCTTCCCGCGGTAGAAATATCGGTGCCTTTGGTAGCCGAAGTCGGATCAGGTTTGAATTGGGCAGAGGCGCATTAATTGAAACAGTATTTTGTACCGCCGATGGAGCCGCAATAATGTTCAGTCATATTACTATCGGAACGAATAATTTAAATCGAGCCAAGGGGTTTTATGGTCCAGTCCTTCAAGTTTTAGGTCACCGTTGCTTTTCCGAGGGAGACAAACACCTAGGGTATGGCAAGAAAGATGGCGAACAAATTTGGATTATCGCTCCCTTTGACGGGAAAAAAGCAACAGTAGGAAATGGGACCCACGTCGCTTTCATCGCAAATAATCGTGAAGCAGTAGATAATTTCTATGCAAAAGCCCTAGCACTTGGAGGGATAAATGAAGGTCACCCCGGACTTAGGACACATTATCACCCAGCATATTATGGTGCCTATATTCGAGACCTGGATGGCAATAAATTACAGGCTGTTTGTCATAAAAAACTCTAATTCTAACAAACAACAAATGTGATCCCCTACTAGCCAGACCACTCACTTACTACTGTGTCTATCGAGGGGCGTTCTCTTTGTTGTGGTTGCTCAAGAGGGGTGCCTATGTAAATCATTCCTATTATATCAACAGATGGATCATGCCCAAGTGCTACTTTAATATCTACATTATATGATACCCACTCCGTCAACCACTGAGCTGAATACCCTAATGCATGCGCTGCATTTAAAATATTCATACACAGGGCACCACCAGATAGTTTCTGCTCCATCTCTGGTATTTTATGGGGAACTATAATATTTGACGTAATGACTAACAAACATGGCGCTCGGCTTGGGCGATTTTTCTCAAATTCAATCATAGGGTCTGTTGCCCGGTCCCCATGTTCTTTTTTGAAAGCCTTGGAAAAAATATCCCCTAGTTTCTTTTGTCCCTTTTCCGTGATAATTTGGATACGCCATGGACCAATTTTTCCATGGTCGGGAACCCGCAACCCAGCCTCTATAATCGAGTTAAGTTCGTCTTTACTTGGACCAGGACCAGATAGGTTTCGGACAACAACTGAACGGCGCGTTCTTAAAAGTTCTATAGCCTCCATAATTGCTTTAGCCTTTATTTTATTAATTGCTTCCTTATAAATAACAAAAGAAAATGAAACGGCAAGGGCTTATTAAGAATCATTCTCAATATTATATACACTATAAACTGATTGTATGATTATTCAGATCAGCTTGTTGAAGCGGGGAACCAACCATTCAATTCCTTTAAGATTTGACGCTCTAAAACCTTTAAGCCTGCGTCTTCAGAATTTAAGCACGGGATAAAGGTAAAGTTTTCACCACCAGATTCATAAAACGTGTCTCTCAGGCCAATAGCGACCTCTTCCAGAGTTTCTACACAATCGGAAACAAAACCAGGTGAAATAATTGCAACATTTTTTATCCCCGTCTTCGGGAGCTCCTCAACAACATTTTGTATATAAGGCTGTAACCACTCCTCCCTGCCAAATCTCGATTGGAATGCTACCCGGACTTTATCCTCTGGCCAGTCAAGCTCTTCTCGCAAAAGTCTGGCCGTTAGTAGACAATGGCAGTGGTAAGGGTCTCCAGCCGTTAAATAGCGTTTTGGCAGGCCATGAAAAGATGTCAAAAGTAGATCAGGGCTCCAGTCCAGTTTAAGAATATGACTTTTTACTGATTCAGCCAATGCCTTAATGTAACTCGCGTCGTCCGGATACGCTGGTGCAGTTCTGACAGATGGCTGCCAACGCATCGTAGACAGGGCATCAAAGGCCTTGTCGTACGCTGTGGCGGTGGTGGTAGCGCTATACTGGGGGTACAGCGCTAAAAGTAAAATTCTGCGGCAACCTTCTGATTTCATCACCTCCAGTTTACTTGCTATAGAGGGGTTTCCATATCGCATCGCCCAATCAACAACCAAATTGTCTTTCTCTTCGTCCATCATTCTCTGCAGAAACTCTGATTGATTTCGAGTATGCAAACGCAAGGGAGACTCATCAGTTTCCTCAACCCAGATCTCCTTATATGCCTTACCAGCGATACTTGGTCGTACATTTAAGATAACTAGGTTAAGGAGTAATTTCCAAAAAATAGGGTTTACGTCAATCACACGACGATCTGATAGAAACTCCTTCAAATAACGCCTGATCGACCAAAAGTCTGTTGCATCTGGCGTGCCCAGATTAATCAATAGAACGCCAACCCTTTCTCTAGGGATAACAGGGTGGTCTGACGGCATTGATGGCTGAGCTTTTTGCAGTTTACTCATGATAAAAAAAATAGTCCAAAAAATGATGGTGTCTACGCAACGTAGTTCACAAATATTGAAATAACCATTATGAAATTCAGAACCTAGAGACCTTTATTTAGGCGCAATCACCATAATCATCTGGCGTCCTTCTAATTTCGGAAAAGCTTCAATCTTAGCCACTTCGTCGGTGTCTTCACGGACCCTATTCAGAACATTGACCCCCAACTCTTGATGCGCCATCTCTCTACCCCGAAAACGGAGTGTAACTTTAACTTTATCACCTTCGTCCAAAAACTTTTGAACGCTGCGCATCTTCACTTGATAGTCATGCTCATCAATATTTGGACGAAGTTTTATTTCTTTAACTTCGATTACTTTCTGTTTCTTTTTGGCTTCGTTCCGCTTTTTTTGAGCCTCAAATTTAAATTTTCCATAATCGAGTATTTTACAAACTGGAGGATCTGCATTTGGAGACACTTCCACTAAATCCAGTCCGTGTGAGTCGGCTTCAGCTATGGCATCTTCTGTTTTCATAACGCCTAATTGCTCGCCATCTGGTGCTATACAACGAACCTCTTCGTTTAGTATATCGGCATTCACTCGCGGGCCATGTTTGACCGGCTGATGATTAAATGGTGGTTTGACTATCTAAAGCCTCCTATCTCTGTTTCATTAACTAAAGAGGACTCCCTATTCAGGGGGCCTCGATTCATCTACTAGTTTATTAATTGCGTCGTCAAGCGCAAGGATTTCTTGAGTTTTACCACCAAGACGACGAATTGCAACAGTTCCTTGATTTTCTTCTCGCTCTCCAACCACTATAATTGCTGGGATTTTCGCTTGGCTATGCTCTCTTACCTTATAATTAATCTTCTCATTTCTTACATCCTTACCTACCCGCAAGCCTGCCTTTTTCAGTCGTTCGAATACCTTATTAGCGTATTCGTCAGCGTCGCTTGTTATCGTAGCAACCACGCCTTGCACCGGTGAGAGCCACATAGGAAATCTTCCAGAATATTCTTCGATTAAAATACCAATCCACCTTTCCATCGAGCCTAGAATGGCCCGGTGTAGCATCACAGGTCTACGCTTCGATCCATCTTGAGCTATATAGTTAGCATCCAACCTCTCTGGGAGAACAAAATCAACCTGCAAAGTGCCACATTGCCAATCGCGGCCAATCGCATCCCTGAGAACAAATTCTAATTTTGGACCATAAAACGCCCCCTCTCCCGGATTAAGGGTAGTATCCAGACCAGCGGCACTACAAGCATCCCTCAAGGCTTTCTCTGCGCGATCCCAAGTGCTATCGTCACCTGCTCTTACTTCAGGTCTATCAGAAAATTTGACATGAATATCCTCAAAACCAAAATCCTTATAGATCTGCCTCAATAGATCACAGAAGATAATGCTCTCCGTTGTTATTTGGTCTTCGGTGCAAAATATATGCGCATCATCTTGAGTAAATGCCCTAACCCGCATGATGCCATGCAAAGCGCCGGAAGGCTCATTTCTATGACATGAGCCAAATTCTGACATCCTTAAAGGTAAATCACGGTAGCTTTTTATACCCTGTTTATATATTTGAACGTGACCGGGGCAATTCATGGGTTTTAGTGCTAAGGTTCTGTCGTCCTCACTTTCCGCAGTGAACATATTTTCTCTAAACTTATCCCAATGACCAGATGCTTCCCACAACGCCCTATCAATCAGCTGTGGAGTTTTTACCTCCTTGTAACTGCCAGCATCAAGGCGTCGTCGAACATGAGCCTCTATCTCCCGATACAACGTCCATCCCTTTTCATGCCAAAAAATGGACCCAACAGCTTCTTCTTGCATATGGAAAAGGTCTAAATCTCGCCCTAATCTTCTATGATCCCTTTTCTCAGCCTCCTCCAACATCAATAGATATGATTTAAGCTTTTTTTCATCCGGCCAGGCCGTTCCATAAATTCGCTGCAGCATCGGCCGCGATGAGTCGCCCCGCCAATATGCACCCGCGACGCTCATTAATTTAAAGGCATGTCCTACATGTCGGGTCGAGGGAGCATGAGGCCCCCTGCACAAGTCTAAAAAATCGCCCTGTCGATAGAAAGATAACACTTCCCCTTCCGGTATTGCTTCTACCAACTCGACTTTAAAAGGTTCATCTATGTCTTTATAATAATCGATTGCATGCCCCCGATCCCAGACTTCACGTTGTATTTTATCATCTCTATCAACAAGCTCATGCATGCGCTCTTCAATTTTTCCAAGGTCATCTTGCGAAAAAGGCGTTTGTCGATAGAAATCGTAATAAAAACCGTTTTCAATCGAAGGTCCTATCGTTACTTGTGTTTCGGGAAATAATTCCTGGACAGCTGCAGCCATTACGTGAGCACAATCATGCCTTATCAAAGGAAGCGCTAACTCGTCACTTCTTGTAATGAAAGCCACTTTTGAGTCGTTTTTAATCTCGTGATCAAGATCGAGCTCGATGTCGTCAACAAGCATTATCAATGCAGCCTTCGCCAATCCCGGGCCAATATCGCTGGCAAGTTGAAACCCTGTTATTGAATTATCAAAGCTTCGTACACTTCCATCTGGTAAAGTGATATTCGGCATAAGTGGATCCTTTTGGGAAAGCTATTCGCCAAGTTACCAATGTAACTTATATTTAATAATATTTAACAACACAAAATTAACGACACCCGATTTTTTGCAGTACTCTTGGTCCGGTAGAGTTTCTAACGTTTGTTTGTATGATTTTCAACCTCGATAATAAGTTAGTCTTCTTCAAATCTATTATTTAAACTAATAAAAACAGACACAATAGAAATGCAACACAACACATGGACCAAGCGCGTTTAAAGTCTAAAATCATCATCGATGCAATTATCCGCATTTGCAGCGACCGAGGGTTGCCTGCAACTGTAGTACGATTAGGTGATCCCGATGCTGGCAATATATACATCAAGGTGAGCAATATCGTTTATGATTGTCTGATTTACGCACAACAAAGACAAACTGATGAGACTGTAAAATGGGTAGAGACGCCAACCAAGGACATCCTAAGTGAAACTCAGGCAGATGCATATCTGGAACGCCAAATAAAATATGATCAGGACGTTTGGATAGTAGAAATAGAGGACCCTAAACACAGGAACCCGTTTGATTAATGTCTTATCCGTTTATAATCTAGTACCTGGACGATTATAATCCCCAAAAGCACCATAAAAGCGCCAAACAACCTTTCCCCAGTTAAAACTTCATTAAAAATTACAACTGCAGCAACAATGCTTGCTACCGGCTGGAGGTTATTGAATAAGCCTGTTGATTCAGGGCCTATTCTCTGAACAGAAAAATAGAAAAGAGGAATTGAGCAGGATTGTAACAAAATAATCAGAGCGAAACCCCACCAGCCAGTTCTATTTACAGGAAATCTCAATTCTTCTAACTCTATAGCCAAAACTAAAATTACAATTGCGGCTATAATCGATTGATAGAAAACAATCACAAACGGGTGGACATCTTTTACTCTTCGGTTCACCCATACAATATTGATAGCGCAAGCTATACCTGCTGTTAAGCCAATAATGATCCCCCTATAATCAAATTGCTCAAAGCCAATGCCCAACATGACGCCCAACCCAGAAAAAGTTATCCCTATGGCTATCAATTTGATTAAACCCGGATATTTTTTATTAATGACTGCGTTGATCAAGGTTACTAGCGGGGGGTATATGAAAAAAAGCAACGCCGCCAAGCTGATCGGAATATATCTAGTAGAGCCAATGTTCCCGAATGCCATATGTGAGAATAGCGCCCCTAATATGAGCATATTTAGACACATCGGCCATGATAAGCGGAGCGATATCCCCATTAGAATACATAGCCCCGCCATAAAAAACACAGAAAACAACGCTCTAAATAAAGCCACAGCTAATGGCGTAGTGCCTCCGTCAAACGTCATAGGTCCTAGAGCAACGGCAAGTCCTAACCCTATTGAGCACAAAACAGCAAAAAGGATTCCAGTAATTGTTTTTGAGCCGCTCAAGCTGGATATTGATTTATTCGCCAAAAGCCCCTTTTCCCTTGCACTTTAAAATCTCTATTGGCGAATTACTACTTATGGAAATATTTTAAAAATGATCCGCATCGTATATAATATGGATAATCTAAGTTTGATGAAGCCTGCAATACTATATTACCTTTTTGTGAAAGATTAATGGAAAAATACAAACATATTGTTGTCCAACCTATCTCTGGGTCAATTGGTGCGGATATTTACAATGTAGATATATCCCAACCGCTAAGAAAAGATGTCTTTGAGGAGCTTGAGAACGCATTCTTGAAATATCTAGTGATATGTATCCGCGATCAAAAATTAGAGCCTTCATCACAGCTTAACTTTGCTAAACTTTTTGGCGAGCCAATGATTTACCCTTTTGTAAAAGGCCTTCCCGAGTATCCTCAAGTTACTCCGGTAGTTAAAGAAAAAACTGATAGAATAAATTTTGGTGGGCTTTGGCACTCGGACACATCCTATGAAACAACACCCCCCTTGGGAACAATGCTCTATGCACGAGAACTCCCACCATACGGAGGAGATACAGAGTTTGCTAATATGTATCTGGCATATGAGACACTCTCAACCGGTTTGAAGAATTTACTGGAGGGACTAATTGCTGTTAATATATCTGGTAAAGGTCGAGTTCAAAATACACGCGCTCCGATGAGAAATTCAGCTCCCACAGACAAAGATGAGGCATCCTTTCTGGCGGAACATCCGGTCGTAAGGACGCACCCTACAACCGGTAGAAAGTCATTATATGTAAATACGGCCCATACGAGCCATTTCAAAGGAATGTCAGTAGAAGAAAGTGAACCTTTACTTAACTATCTATTCCAACACCAAATCAAACCAGAATTAACTTGCCGCGTAAAATGGAGCGAAGGAACTCTTACCTTCTGGGACAATCGATGCACGCAACACAATCCTTTAAATGACTATCATGGTTTCCGACGTGAAATGCACCGAGTAACACTAAAAGGTGATAGGCCAAGGTAAGATTAATTCATTTAAAATAAATCCTAAATATATGAGAAAAACTATGTTATATTCTAGATATTGGGTGCAGCAGGGTGGGCGCATAAAAGGCAACCATGAAAAGGATGAGGAACTAAAACAATGGGATTGAGAATCCGAGAGGATTATAGAAATATTTCTGGGCCGGAAAAATCGGCAATCCTATTAATGTCCCTAGGCGAAGACCAAGCAGGTAAATTATTCGCCCTGCTTGATGATGAGGAAATAAAAGAAATATCCCAAGTAATGGCGGGTCTAGGGACAGTCAGTTCAAATATTGTTGAACGACTATTCGTTGAGTTTGCCGAAAGTGTCTCGTCGACAGGTTCTTTAGTTGGCTCTATGGACAGCACACAGAGGCTTTTGGCGAAAATACTGGGTGAAGATCGTGTTAACGATGTTATGGAAGAAATCCGAGGTCCTGCAGGTCGCACGATGTGGGATAAGCTGGCCAATGTGAACGAGCAGGTTTTAACTAATTATCTAAAAAATGAATATCCACAAACGGTGGCAGTAATTCTGGGAAAAATCGCACAGAGCCACGCTGCGAAAGTATTAGCCATACTTCCAGAAAATTTTGCTATGGAAGTAGTTATGCGGATGCTTCGAATAGAAGCAGTGAATAAAGATATTGAAAAAGATGTAGAACGTGTTCTCAGGACCGAATTTATGTCGAATCTGGCACGGACAAATAGACGTGACAGTCATGAGACGATGGCAGATATTTTTAGTAACTTAGACAGGGCTACTGAAGACCGGTTTTTGACAGCGTTAGAAGAGCGTAACAAAGATGCCTCAGAGCGAATCCGCGCTCTAATGTTCACATTCGAAGATTTGAAAAATGTTGACCCTGCTGGAATTCAGACGCTTATGCGAGTGGCAGACAAGGATAAAATGATGATGGCGCTTAAGGGTGCATCTGACGAACTTAAAGATTTATTTTTTTCCAATATGTCCGAGAGAGCCGCTAAATTACTCCGTGAAGACATGGAAGCTGCCGGAGCGGTTCGCTTGAAGGATGTTGAAGATGCTCAGACCGCCCTAGTACAATCTGCTAAAGAGTTACAGGATAGGGGTGAGATTATAATAGGCGGTGGGTCGGGAGATGATCAACTTATTTTCTAATCAAAAATGGTTATCGCGCCTCATTAAAGAATACTGAAAAGTCTTTTACTTTTTCCCTCGGATATACGGATAAATCATCATT
>QBVV01000018.1 GCA_003284265.1 SAR116 cluster bacterium AG-313-A07 | reverse complement strand
TCAATGTTGCGAATAGAGACCTTTTACGATTTGGTTTTCTCACATCAACCAAAACTGAAACGGATCAAAATAAAAGCTCTTATATCCAAATCATTTTTAATGAAGGCTTTATTAAGATCACTGATTCGCCAGATTATATTTTTGATAAGAATAAAATTTCAGCCATTGCAGCTCTCACACTAGAAACAGGCAAAATAGAAGATGTTCAGGGACGTCTTACACTTAATGGCTTTCATCCTATGCCTCTAAATAATCAAAAACTATCAACAACCGATCCTAGTGGGAATTTAGTTGGCGCAGAAGCTCGTCTCTGTAGGCTTCGCAAATCCGATATGAGTGAAGCTTACGCGGAGTTTATCTACCATGAACCAGAAAAAAGCATCTGGAATAATCCAATTCCATCTCATAGTAATCATATAGTGGCCCTACGCGACGTGATAATTACCGCCAAAGACCCCGATGAAGCAACCGCTCGCTACAGCTGGTTTTCAAACAAAGGTTCAATCAAAAAGATTGATGACTTAGGCTGGAAGATACCACTTGATCGCGGAAACCTGACTATATGTAAAAGCGAAGCACTTTCGTCTCTAATAAGAAGTGAAATACTGACCGACTCAGCCGGAATAGCTGGCTACACGGTTCTCTCTAATAACATATCCGCCACAGCGAATTTTTTTTCTGACAATAAGCTAGATTACACACGAATTAATGACGACCTACTCGCCTTACCATTTCCCAAAAGTATTGGAGGGTGTGTTTTTATCGGGAAAGACGAGAGTGCTTTCCCCTGGAGCAGCTAGTTATTTGGGCTCTATTGCTCTAGCCTAGACATCTAGATTTGCCACCTTAAGAGCATTTTCTTGTATAAATTCCCTGCGCGGTTCAACAATATCGCCCATAAGCGTCGAAAAAACCTCCGCAGCCTCTTCTGTGTGTCCTATTTTTACCTGTAGCAATGTACGTTGATTGGCATCTAAGGTGGTTTCCCAGAGTTGCTCCGGGTTCATCTCACCCAGACCTTTATATCTGTTAATTGCTAGGCCCTTTTTACCCGCTTGTTGAATTAATTCTGCCAACTTCAGGGGACCGTCAATAATAGCAGAGGCTTCCGCTGTTTCCAATACAGCTGGTTTTCCATATATTTCTTGAAGATGGCTGACCATTTCATCTAATTTTCGAGCCTCAGGGGTTCGGATCAGTTGTGAACCGATAGAATAACGTTCGGTTACCCCCCTAAGAGTTCTTTCAAATGTCATTTCTTGGTTTACTTCGTTGAACGTTCCTATCCACCCTTTCTCAATTTCCTCTGAGAGTTGATCCAACCGCTGCGCTACATATTTAACGGCATCTGCAGCATGATCAAAACCTTTCGGTCCCATTACCCCGGCTATCGCACACTGTTCTGTTATTAACTGCGAACCCACCCGCCGCACTAGCACATTAATCATCGATCTTGCATCTCTTGCTTTTTCAACCGTCGATATTAAGTCTGCTGAGGCTAAAGCTGTACCGTCGGCCAACACAAGTCTAGCACCCTCACTACCGTTTTGCGTTAAGTGATCTTCAAGTTCCTTATCATCTTTTAGATATGTTTCAGACTGCCCTCTTTTGGCGCGATATAGCGGCGGCTGTGCAATATACAAATATCCTGCCTCTATCAGCTCTGGCATTTGCCTGAAAAAGAAAGTTAAAAGTAAAGTCCTTATATGAGATCCATCCACATCTGCGTCGGTCATAATTATAATTTTATGATAACGGATCTTGGACAAATCAAACTCATCAGGACCTATACTTGTTCCAAGAGCTGCAATCATCGTTCCAATCTCTTGACTAGAGAGCATCTTATCAAATCTTGCACGCTCTACATTTAGAATTTTACCCCTTAGGGGCAATATTGCTTGCGTTCTGCGAATACGACCTTGCTTTGCTGACCCTCCAGCAGAGTCACCCTCGACCAGAAAAAGTTCTGCAAGCGCTGGGTCTCGCTCTTGGCAATCTGCGAGTTTTCCAGGTAAGCTTGATATATCCAAGACCCCTTTTCGACGTGTCAACTCACGCGCTTTTCGGGCGGCTTCTCGAGCTGCTGCTGCCTCATAAGCCTTGGATACTATTCTTTTTGCATCTGCAGGGTGCTCTTCAAACCATTGTTGCAAACGATCCGACACTGCAGATTCTACTATGGGTCGCACCTCGGACGAGACTAATTTATCCTTTGTTTGTGAAGAGAATTTCGGATCAGGGACCTTGACAGATAGAACACAAGTGAGACCCTCTCTTGCATCATCTCCTGTCAACTGAGCCTTCTCTTTTTTTGATATACCACTTTCTATCGCATAGGAATTAACTGTTCTCGTAAGCGCAGCTCTGAAGCCAGCTAGATGCGCGCCGCCATCCCGTTGCGGAATATTATTGGTGAAACAAAGCATTGTTTCGTGATAGCTATCCGTCCACTCCATGGCTAACTCAACAGTAATACCGTCTTTTTCTGAATCCAATACAACAGGTACATGTATACTTTGGTTCGAGCGATCCAGGTATTCTATGAAAGCCGTTAAGCCACCCTCATACTCTAAATCTATGATCTTAGGCTCTACCTCTCTATCGTCGCGCAACTGAATGTGGACGCCCGAGTTCAAGAATGCGAGCTCTCTTAATCGGTGCTCTAAGCGCGAAAATTCAAACTTTACGTTGGTGAATGTTTCAGTTGATGGCTTAAATGTAATTTCCGTTCCTGTTTTCCCCACGGCGTCGCTAACAACTTGAAGGCTTGTTTCAGGCTCTCCATGTCTAAACCGCATAAAGTGCTCCTTCTCATCGCGCCACACGCGCAATTCTAAGGTTTCTGAAAGTGCATTGACGACAGAAACCCCAACCCCATGCAATCCACCCGAAATCTTGTATGAATTTTGATTAAATTTACCGCCTGCATGAAGTTGTGTCATTATAACTTGTGCAGCAGACACACCTTCCTCTTGGTGTATATCGACGGGCACGCCCCGTCCGTTGTCGCGAACTGTCGTTGACCCATCGCCATTTAAAATAACCTCAACAAGGTCACAGTGGCCTGCCAACGATTCATCAATCGCATTATCCACAACTTCGTAAATCATGTGATGTAGACCGGAGCCATCATCTGTGTCTCCAATGTACATTCCAGGACGCTTTCGAACAGCATCCAAACCTCTCAATACTTGAATAGAGTCGGCATCATATTCGCTTTCATCTTCAGTCTTTGGTGTATTTTGATCAGACATAAGTAAACCACCTAACTCGATATTTTAAACATTTCATTTTTACACACTTCCCCATTGGATATTTCAAAAAACTGCGCGCGTGTTTGAAGTGATGCGAATAGCGATGCCTCCGTGCCAGTCATCCAAACTTGGCTGTCTAGGGATTCTAAAATATCAAAAAGGACATCCCGTCGTTGACCATCAAGATGTGCCGTCACTTCATCCAGTAACATAAGGGGAGAATGCCCAAATTCTATTTTCCTCAATCTCGCATGCGATAGTATGATTGCTATGAGCAGTGCTTTTTGCTCTCCTGTAGAACATTGACTTGCTGGGATATTTTTAATCGAATGCGAAACAAATAAGTCGGTTTTATGTGGCCCAGAAATTGAAAGTGGTTCTCTATTGCTACTTTTTCTTGCCTCTATAAGCTCGTTTTTGTAGCGATCTTCCACCTCTAGTGCGGACGCGTTACTTAGCCAGCACTCTATATCTCCAACAAGTTTCAATATAGCACCTGGGAACGGACCAAGACTAACGCTCGCTATGGGACCCAGTCTACTCACCAACTCTGTCCGTGCCGCCACAATCGCCACTCCTGTCTCTGCTATTTTATTCTCTAATGCCAAATACCAATAATCATCCGAGTTACCAGACTTTATCAATCGACTACGCTCACGAATAGCATGACTGTAAGCACTTACCCGACTTGCATGTTTAGGATCAAACGCAAAAACTAACCTATCAAGGAATCGTCGTCTTTGGCTTAAGCCGTCTAGGAACAGGCGATCCATTTGAGGAGTTATCCAAGACAACGCCAAGTATTCTAATAATACGGAATGAGATTTAGCCTGCTGGCCATTTATACGGACAATGCGTTTGTCACTTCCAGTAGCTGCCGCTTTTTCATCTCTTCCTGTTCCTATCACTAACTTTTCTTTCTCCAATTCCAAATCTACGGAGACTGCCCAGCATCTATGTTTTAGTTGAGTTATTTCAGCTAATTGATCCTGATCCTTTGCTGCAACCGTGTCTATATTAGATAAGCGGGCTTTTCTAAGCCCTGTACCTGGAGAGAGAAATGATAAAGCCTCAATAAGATTCGTTTTACCGGCACCATTATGACCAGTTAAAACAATAGGTTTCCGTGATAATTCTAATCTCAAGTTTTTATAATTTCTAAAGGCAGAAACACTCAACTTGCGAACAGCAGGTCCTTTATCGGCAGATACTCCACATGGGCTCAAATCCATTCGACTCAATGTAGCAGTCATCGATTTTCACAGCTTAATCAAATTGTTTAACGCTCTTCCTCATGAATAATCAAACTCGCATGGGCATTAATACGTAAAGGGAGGTATTGTCGTCTTGATCTCTAACTATGGTTGGTGAACCTGGATCAGCGAGTGAGAATTCAATATTTTCCCCTTCAACTTGATTTGTTATATCTAACAAGTAACGAGAATTAAAACCAATCTCCAAATCCTCAGAGTCATATTGAACTTCAAGTTCTTCTCTAGCGGTTCCACTTTCTGGACTATTGGCACTCAAAACCAGTGTTCGTGTCTTAAGCTGGAGCTTGACAGATCTGGATTTCTCAGTGGAAATCGTAGCTACTCTATCGACAACCTCAGCAAGTTCACGACAGTTGACATTCATTAATTTATCATTCCCGGTTGGGATAACCCGCTCGTAATCAGGAAACGTTCCGTCTATCAATTTAGTCGTCAAAACTGTATCGCCAATTTTGCAACATAATTTCGACTCTGACAATGAAATTGAGACATCAGATTCGTTATCTTCAATAAGTTTTCTAATTTCAACCACGGCCTTTCGAGGGACTATAACGGAGGGCATTTGACCAGCACCCTCAGGCAAAGGCATCTCAACCCTTGCCAAGCGATGTCCATCTGTGGCAACGGCGCGCAGGACCGGGGCCCCATTTGATTCCGTAGAGTGAATATAAATTCCGTTTAAATAGTATCTTGTTTCTTCACTCGAGATAGCAAAGCGCGTCCGATCGATTAAAGCCCTTACATCAGTTGCGGGCATATTAAAACCGCACGATAATTCATTACCTGACATAGTGGGAAATTCATCTGCCGGAAGTACCGGAAGCGTGAAATTAGATCTCCCAGCCTCCACCGATATAAATCTCCCTTCATTATCAGATTCTATTGAAACATCGCATCCATCCGGCAGTTTTCTTACAATATCATATAGAGTGTGCGCAGGGACGGTGACCATACCCTCTTGGAGAACGTTACAATCAACAGTCTCAATTATATCCATATCCATATCTGTAGCCGTCAGACTAAGACGGCCGTTAGATCCGTTTAAGAGAACATTTGATAAAATAGGAATTGTATTACGACGCTCAACAACGCTCTGAACATGACCAAGAGGCTTTAACAAAGAAGCACGATTAATTATTGATTTCATTACCTTATAGCCATCCAGTTAGGTTGTAACATCACAAAAAAATGGCTTTCTCATGCCATCAAATCGGTTCAATACACAATACCATCCAACAGAATCAGATTATAACATAATAATAATAAAAAATGGGCGAATTATTTGACTAAGTTTCCAGCATTCGGCGCAAAAACTCTACATCATCCTGGAATTGCTTATCAATAATACAGAGTTCATCTATTTTTTTAACTGCATGCAACACCGTCGTGTGGTCACGCCCACCGAATCTTCTACCAATGTCGGGAAGTGAGTGCTGAGTTAATTGTTTAGCAAGAAACATTGCTATCTGTCGGGGTCTAGCAATTGATCTAGATCGACGAGCAGAGTGCATATCACCAACCCTGATCTGGTAATGACTTGCTACCTGCCTTTGAATTTCTTCTATTGTGACTCGCCGCTCATAAGACCGCAGCAAGTCATGCAATACCTCCTGGGTGGCTTCCAGTGTTATATCCCTACCAACAAGTGTAGCATGGGCAGCGATTCTATTCATAGCCCCCTCTAATTCTCTGACATTAGATGTGATCTTATGAGCCAGAAACTCCAGGACTTTTGTTGGAACAGCTACTCCAAGCTTTTCTACTTTCGATTGCAGGATCCCCAAGCGAAGTTCATAAGTAGTGGGGTGAATATCTGCAACGAGCCCCCACCCAAGACGTGACCGTAAGCGTTCCTCTAGCCCTTCTAGATCTGTTGGGGATTTATCTGCCGATATTATAACTTGCCTATTTTGATCCACTAATGCGTTAAATGTATGAAAAAACTCTTCTTGAGTTGAATCTTTTCCTCCAATGAACTGCACATCGTCAATCATCAAAACATCAACTGATCTAAATTGGTCTTTAAATGCCATAGTATCCTTGAAGCGTAATGCACGAATAAATTGATACATAAATTTTTCCGCAGACAAATAAAGAACCCGCCTTGATGGGTCTCTTCGCCGGATATCCCAAGCGATAGAGTGCATTAAATGCGTTTTACCCAATCCAACTGCACCGTACAAAAAAAGTGGATTAAAAAGAACCTCGTCACTGCCGGATACTCGTTGGGCCGCTGCATAAGCCAATTCATTTGGCTTACCAACAACAAAATTATCGAATGTGAAACGAGAATCTAATGATCCATCTAACGAATTCTCCCTTTTAAACTTTGTCCCTATCGTCTTTGGTTCCATCGACAGGGAATTCGTTGTTCCCTTTGAGCCTCCCGCTTCGGCCTCTGTAACTGGCTCATCGGATGATCTAACCGTTATTGAACAATCATTCACTGTATCTGCACTTTCAGCAGCCCAAGCCAATGTAATGCGATCCCCATATTGAGAAACAATTCGATCCCTCATGAATAAGGTTGGCGCTGCTAGAGTCACTCTCTCACCAACAACATCTTCAAGAACTAACGATCTGATCCAACTGCGATATGTTGACTCGCCAAATTCTTGCCTTAAACGACCTCTTACTCGTGCCCAAATTCTATCAATTGAGATTAGGCGTTCATCAGACATCTTGTACGCCTCCCATGGGCTTTGGCCAGTCTATGGCTTTATTAAAGTTTTTCCCCATAAGCTCAGGAGAAAAGACTACGGTCCGCGGTTCATCTTACATTCATTAATCACATCAATAGAACTGAATACATTATTCTAGGCACATATAGAAACCAGCCTAATTGAATTTAAAACGAAGAGGATAAGTTATGCTAAAAATAGACATCGTGGCAACCATTGATAGCAAAAAAAAACTCATTAAAACGATCTTTTTTTTTGATAATGATTCTTATTTAGGAGAATCAATACTTTGGCGAGGTATTTGAATAATTAGGACAAGCTATTACCGTTTCTTATTTGGATTTCATTGATATTCTCCCTGCAAACTCAGAATACAGCCATCACAAAAACGTCCGGCTTCCAAAACTTTATAAATAAAAAAGCCGCGCACAAAATGACACGGCTTGTTCCGGTTGTTATTATGGTCTTATAGGTTAGGCTGAAATGGCTTTAATCCCTTTCGATAGACGCGATAACTTGCGTGCAACAGTATTTTTCAGAAGCACACCGCGGGTTACCCCACGATGAAGTTCTGGCTGTGCGAGTTTAAAAGCCTCGGCTGCAAGTTCCTTGTTGCCCGCAGCTATCGCATTTTCGACTTTTTTTACAAAAGTTCGTATCCTCGATATTCGCGCGTGATTAATTACACGACGTTTTTCATTTCGAACTATTCGTTTCTTAGCCGATTTATGTTGAGCCATAAACAAACTCCACCGTTTCTCTTAATTATTGGAAATGGGTTATAGACAGACCTGACGCTTTCGTCAATGTCATTGATATCTAAATTTTAACGATTTTTAAAATTTGCTTTGCGTTTTTCAGCAAACGCAGACATCCCTTCCTTCTGATCTTCGGTGGCGAAAGTAGAATGAAATAATCTTCTTTCAAACTTTATCCCCTCAGAAAGGGTCATCTCATAGGCCTTGTTCACAGACTCCTTGGCCATCATAACCGATGGCCTCGATAGAGCTGCAATTTGAGCCGCTGTTTTAAGGCATTCATCCATAAGTTGCTCAAACGGTACTACTCTGCTTACTAATCCAGATCTCTCCGCTTCTTCAGCATCCATCATACGACCGGTAAGGCACATCTCCATAGCCTTAGATTTACCTACAAAACGAGTTAACCGTTGTGTTCCTCCAGCACCGGGAATAGTCCCTATCGTAATTTCCGGTTGTCCAAATTTAGCGTTGTCGGCTGCAATTATAAAATCACACATCATCGCAATCTCACACCCGCCGCCCAATGCATATCCTGAAACTGCCGCTATGATGGGCTTTCGGATTTTGGCAATATGCTCCCAAGCAACCGTAATGAAATCGTCTAAATAGGCGTCCATGTAGGACTTAGATTGCATTTCTTTTATGTCTGCTCCGGCGGCAAACGCCTTTTCCGATCCCGTAATGACCATACAGCCTATTGAATTATCCCCGTCAAGCTCGATCAACGCCGCCTCTAATTCCTTCGTCAACGCAGCCGAAAGTGCATTTAATGCCTTCGGACGGTTCAATGTAATTACACCAACGGCATCTTTCTTTTCTACGATTATATTCTCAAAACCCATCTCGGTCCCCTTTTTCTATCGGAATTTCTATGATTATTTTCAAGCTTCACCCACATCTTATTGAGGTTTTAACGAGAATTGGACAATGACTGAATCTCTATCTTTTCTCAAATCCAGAATTAATATTTCTGTATCTCTAACAAAAATTGTATCCTTTTCAACTCTCCAGCCAAGTTGAGGTAATACATTTTTGTAAAAGGATAAAATATTCTCCCCATTTTGCTCGGTCTTTGCGAAGGCCTCAACGATTCGGCCAGAGGCTGTATCAAATGAAATATTAGCGTCTGGCAGCTCTTGCATTCCAGGCATAATAGGGAGATCCGAAAAACCGGTTATAAATTTTTCTGTCGACAAAACAAGCGCGCCGCTTGAGAAATTTATGAATGCGAAGACTAAAAGATAAATAGCCTGAGATCTAAAAAAATATTTTTTCATATGGCCCACTGTCTACATTAATTTTGGCATTTAGTGCAATAAAAAGTCGACCTGCCAGATTGAATTATTCTGTTCACTTTATTACCACACCCATTTTTCTTACATGCCTGTCCTTCTCTTCCGTAAACCATAAAATTATGTTGAAAGTAACCAATGTCGCCGTTTGTCTGAGCGTGATCCCGAAGGGATGATCCCCCTGCAAGGATTGCTTCGTTCAACACTTCTCTTATGTTGAGCGATAAAGCTTTAAGTCTTTTGCCTTTTACGTTCAAAGCTAAACGTTTTGGAGAAATGTTCGACCGAAATAGAGATTCGCAAACATAAATATTCCCAAGCCCCGCTACCACCCTTTGATCAAGTAATGCATTTTTAATAGTTGTCTTTTTACCTCTCAACATCTCTTTCAGACTAAGTTCATTGAAGTCATTACTGAGGGGTTCAGGACCAATTTGTCTCAAAAGCTTATGTTGAGAAATACTACCCGACGTGCTGAGGTCTACCATTCCAAAACGGCGTGCATCATTAAATCTAATTACTGCTCCTTCTTCAGTTGTAAAAATTAGATGGTCATGCTTCTCGATTTTCGAAGGTCGTTTAGCTGTGATTGAAACACGACCAGACATCCCCAAATGCAAAATCATCACAGTTTCATCGTCCAAATACCAAAGGATATATTTTGCCCTTCGCGCGATATTAATAACCCTGCGTCCCTTTAATCGATCAGCAAAATTGTTAGGAATAGGCCATCGAAGACTATCGCAGCGTGCTTCAATGTTTATTAATTTTTTCCCTTCCAGTGATGGCTGCATACCACGCATCACCGTTTCGACCTCAGGAAGCTCTGGCATAAATATTATCCCTTAAATGAACCATACCCTCATTAATCTTAGATAATAAACTAAGCTACTATACAACAACATAAATTGCGAAGAGCAACTTGGAAGATTGTACAGTTTGAGTTAGTTATACTGTGCAATAATAAAGTCGCCGAAGCACGGCTTAGTTGATCGAGGAAAATATTATGAATTCGCCCTATTCCGATCCAACCACCAATTTTGGTTTCCAAAAAGTACCCGCTGACAAGAAAAATGCGTTGGTCCGCGAGGTATTTGATTCAGTAGCAACTAACTATGATCTGATGAATGATCTTATGAGCTTCGGAATACACCGATTGTGGAAATCATCTCTGCTCGATTGGCTAAGTCCCCATCCAAAGAAAGTGTTATTAGATGTTGCCGGCGGAACAGGTGACATCGCAGCACGCTACAGAGCACGTGGCGGTGGTAAAGTATTTATTTGTGATATCAACCAAGCGATGCTAGAAGCCGGAAAAGCCAAAATTAAGAAAGAACCCGATTCTGATACTATAGAATGGGTCTGTGGTGATGCCGAAGCTCTCCCATTTCCAGATAGATCAATTGATGTCTACACAATAGCTTTTGGTCTCAGAAATGTTACTTCAATACAGAATGCACTTCATGAGGCTAGGAGAGTTCTGCGTCCCGGGGGACGCTTTTTGTGTTTGGAGTTTAGTACGCCTGCAATTGCTTTCATCAATCCAATATATGACGCTTACTCGTTTAAAATATTACCCGAAATTGGGCATTTTGTAGCAAGCGACCGGGATGCCTATAAATATTTAGTGGAAAGTATCCGGAAATTTCCAGATCAGATAAATTTAGAACAGCAGATCAATAGTGCTGGGCTGGAAAAAAGTAGCTATAGAAATTTATCTGGTGGGATCGCTGCCATTCATTCTGCATGGCGCCTTTAAATCATGATACGCAACATAGCACATTTTTTTCGACTAATTTACATTGCATGGCAATTGATAAGATATGATGTCCTTTATCCTGCTACTTGGACTAGAGGGCTCAAGCTTGTTGATTTGTTCGTAAAAGCAGCCCGTTGTTTCCGCAATAAAAAACACGATAATTTGCGTTGGGGACAACGGATAGCTCTAGCGCTTGTAAAGCTCGGACCGAGTTTCATAAAATTTGGCCAAACATTAGCGACTAGGTCTGATTTTATAGGAGATGATTTAGCCTCAGACCTATCCTTGTTGCAAGATAGACTTGAACCATTTTCTTTTAAAGAAGCAAAAGCCACATTAGAAAGTGAAACTGGAGTTCCGATTAATAAGTCATTTTCTTCCTTTGATGAAAAACCAATAGCCGCAGCCTCGATAGCTCAGGTGCATTATGCAATCACAATGAGGGGAGACGAAGTAGCCGTTAAGGTACTGAGACCACAAATAGAAAGCTCTTTCGCCTCTGACCTATCGTTATTCGAGTGGATTGCTAAAAATTTAGAAAATTATATTCCATGGACTCAACGCCTTCAGCCTATAAAAATCGTACAAATTTTTTCAAGTACCATCGCGCTGGAAATGGATATGCGCATGGAAGCTGCTGCTGCAGCGGAACTAGCAGAGAATTTCAAAGGCGATCCCGATTTTAAAGTGCCAAAAATATTTTGGGAAACCACTACAAAACGAGTATTAACATTAGAGAGACTAAGTGGATGCAGGCCGGATGATAAAGCTGCCTTGGAAAAGGCGGGCCATGATCCATCGAAAATTCTCCAAAAATCTGCTTGCATTTTTTTCAACCAGGTTTTCAGAGACGGTTTTTTTCACGCGGATATGCATCCCGGGAATGTTTTCATTACGGAAGATGGAAAGATAGCTCCGGTAGATTTTGGAATTATGGGGCGGCTGGATCTCGAAACCCGTTTTTTTCTAGCTGATATGCTGACTGGTTTTTTAACCCGTGATTACAAGAAGGTTGCGGAGGTTCATTTTAAAGCGGGTTATGTGCCCCCTGATCAATCACTAGGTGTCTTTTCTCAGGCTTGCCGATCTATTGGGGAACCTATATTGGGCCTGCCTCTTGCCGAAATATCATTGGCAAAACTTCTATCTCAACTTTTCAACATTACTGAAAAATTTGAAATGCAAACTCAACCCCAACTTCTATTGCTACAAAAAACTATGCTAGTTGCAGAAGGTGTGGGACGAACAATCAATGACCAGGTTAATATTTGGGAATTAGCCAGGCCGTTAATAGAGGAATGGATGATAAAATATCGTTCCCCGCCAGCCCGCTTACAAAAGATTAGCACCGATTTAATAACTTTAGCCGAAAGAATGCCAAAAATTTTAGACAACTCTGAGTTGATTATAAACCAAGCATCAAATGGAGGACTGCAGCTCCACCCAGATACACTACAACAATTCATAAAACTAAATAGAGGTAAAAGATCGATACTCCATTGGCCTACAATCCTTTTTTCAATAGCCATTGGTATATTAATTGGAACGTTAACGTGATAATCAACGAATTTTGCGAACTTTTTATTCTCAAAAAATTGTAGAATGAAGCCTTGGCTTAAATATTCTATTGGAGCACAAGTAGGCCTGCTTATTGGGATGGGTCTTGGTCGCTTTAGTTATACGCCAATGGTTCCTGTATTGATCGAAGTTGGATATCTGAGCGAATCAGAAGCTGGATATGTTGGGGCTTTGAACCTAGGTGGATATGTAATAGGAGCGATATTTTCCCCGTGGCTTAGTCGGCGTTTTCATGAGGCATGGCTGATCAAATTCTCTCTTTTTGCTGCAATCATTTGCTTAATTGCAAGTATTTTTCCTTTTGGTTTTTTGTGGTTAGCGTTATGGCGTCTCGCTATTGGAGTAATCGTTGCAATCATAATGATATTGAGCATTGCTTATGCGACACGCTTTGCACCTAAACATCGAATAGCATTAGCAACATCCATGGGATTCATGGGCGTTGGACTGGGCATTTTCTTTTCTTCTGCGGTTTTACCAACATTTCTAGCATATGGTATAATTTGGGGCTGGATAAGTAGCGCCATTATAGGAATTTTCGCATTTTGTGTAGGATGCTGGGCATGGCACGACGCCCCATCCTTAAATAAATCAAAAAACGGATCCCCAATCAAAAGCACAAAACTGTCTTTGGATGGCAAGAAACTTATTATTGTTCAGGGTTTATTCTCAATAGGATTGATCCCCCATTCTATCTACTGGATCGACTTTATTGTAAGGGATCTAAAGTTCTCAATCGAACAAGGGGCAGTCCAGTGGATGTTAGTTGGCGTCGGGGGAATAGTTGGAACAATTCTATGGGGACGACTTGCAGATTTTATAGGCCTTAATATTTCACTCTTTCTCGTATTTGCGGCATTGGCAAGTTCAGCCATCACGCCATTTTATTTTGATGATTTCAGTATGATAATTCTTTCATCTTTTATTTTTGGCTCTCAACCGGGTTCTGCGGCTATTGTGGCGGCGCGAGCCCAACAAGCCGTTGGAGAGTCCTCCATGGTAAGTTTATGGCACTATATGGTGCTATCGGTAGGAATAGCTCAAATTGTTGGCGGGGTTTTTTTGGTAGAGCTTTTTAACAGAACAAATAGCTATACTTTTGTTTTTTTGATTGGTGGTACATCCATGGGGTTAGCAGCATTGATTTGTGCTACACTCAGTAAACAGCCCCCAAAGCTTGAGCCGAGGCATTAAGTATGACTGCATTGCGAATTTTCTCATACCTACCCAATCCCCGAATAATGAAAGCAACCATTGCCGCTCGCCTTTGCGGTATAGATGTGGAAATAAGAGGGGATAAGCCAAAAAATCTGGTTGACTGGCTTTGGGATTTTGAAGCTCACAAACTATCTGATAACGACCACAAAAGGGTCGATGTTATAGCACAACCATCTCACACTGGGTTTAATAAAACTTTGTATAAAACAGAAAATTTTTTGAAAGCGCATCCTTTTGGGACTGTTCCAGCAGCTTTTAGCCCATCTGGGGAAACCGGAATATTCGAATCAAACAGTATACTCAGAGCTGTTGCCAGGGCCGGAAAGGAGAAGTGTAGTTTATATGGAGAAGATCTCTATGAGTCTTCAAGGATCGATAGTTTTCTGGACGTGTCACTGGTATTTGCCCGACAGAGCCAAGTTTACCTTCTCGCTTTATCTCAAAATGAATGCAACGAAGTCGTTCACAAAGAGACAGCTAATGCATTAAATAACTATCTAACAGGCATGAACAGGGCATTATCAGGTGGGAGTGACGGTCTGGTAAACAATAAGCTAAGCATTGCTGATATTTGCTTTGTGTGCGAAATTTGTCAGATATCCCGGGAACGTGCTCATATAGAAAAATTAAACAAATTGAATCTTGAGTTGATCTATAATCGGAAAATTTTAAATAGATCCTTTGAACATGCTATGCGGCACTTTGATAATCTTTGCGACCGCCAAGAGTTTTCGCTCGAAATAGCACCACTAATGGATAGATTATCAAGAATAGCAGACCAAGCACATGGGACCGCTTTAAAAGATTAACCTTATCCCCGCGGTGTTATGCACCACTAAGTTCCCCTTTTATCACATAGTTCAAAATCGCAACAATTTGTTCTGGCGTTTCAGCGACTGCTAGCGCAGCGGCGTCCACTTCTTTAAGCGGATGCGTCAATGATTTATCATGCATAACTATCAGAGGCTTACCAAGGGCTGCAGCAAAACCGGCGTCAAAAGCTGCATTCCACTGCTTGTATTTATCACCAAATCGTACCACGACCACATCGGATTTTTCTATCAATGTTTTTGTCCGGATAGCATTGAGCTTGGCCCCTTTATGGTCCTTCCAAAAAAGGTTGTCTTCATCTCCCAAAATAGTCACGCCACAATCATCACTATTGTCATGATCGGTAACCGGTGTATTGAATTTAATAGATAACGCCGCGGAGCTTACACCTTTATAAATCTCTTCCCGCCAATCGCTATGAATCTCCCCTGATAAATAAACAGATAGATCGCTCATTTTTGGTCCTTTTAAATAAATTTAATCTCGTACTTATAACTCGGATAAGTATTCATACAAATATTAGCTATCCAAGATTGGACACAAATAAACAAAGAACCTTGTTTAATTCCAATATAATCGTCAAAATTCTCCTCATGTCATATTTTAACAGCTTGAGATTTTCCAACCATACCTCTGCCGTTAGCCTAGTGGTTATAGCATTCCTTGTTTTACCTGCCATAGATGCCATTGCAAAATTTATATCCAAAGATATCTCAGCGGGACAAATTGCATGGACGAGGTTTCTAATCCAAACGCTAGTCATGCTGCCATTCTTTTTGAAAACAATGCATCTCGAAAAAAATCGTTACCTCTTCCCACAGGCTCTACGTGGTATCTTAATAGCAGCTACGACTGTACTGATATTTGCTTCCGTAAAACTGATGCCACTTGCTGAGGTTATCTCCATATTTTTCATCGAGCCACTCATTGTCACACTTCTTTCAACAATTTTCCTCGGAGAAAGAATTGGATGGAGAAGGCTATCTGCTGCAATAATTGGATTTTCCGGAGCGTTAATAGTAGTACAACCAAGTTATCAAATATTTGGCTTATCCGCAATTTTACCATTTGCTGCTGCTTTGTGTTTTGCTTTTTATATAATTTTAACCCGAAAATTAGCCCACACTATAAACCCAACCATAATGCAATTTAATTCTGGCCTCTCTGGTTTCCTATTCATGAGTATAGTCTTAGCTTTAGGCTATTTATTGGAATTTCCTACTTTAAAAGTCATAATGCCAAGTCATGACCAATGGATGTTACTTTTGTTGCTTGGGCTCATCGCCACTGTTGGTCACTTTATGATTGCTTTTGCGATAAAATATATCGAAGCGAGCGCATTGGCTCCATTTCAATATCTTGAAATTGTAGCTGCTACATTCTACGGGCTTTGGCTTTTTGACGATTTTCCCGATGCTTTGGCTTGGCTCGGAATCTTCATTATTGTAAGCTCTGGATTTTATACATTCAGTCGGGAGAAGCAAAAAAGGTAAGTGTGAGTGAGACTTAGAAAGATTTAATATTTAAAACAAATGCAGTTATAATGAATTGGGTAATGGGTAGAGCTGAAAATTACCCAAAAAAAACTGATGCTGAGAGAAATAGACCTATCAATTCGTGCGCATAGATCGTTTAATCGTACTGAAGACATTGCGAAATGTCAGGCCCTGAGATTTATCGAAGCCCACCCCAACAGCCTTGAGAGAAGTTGTCTACTTGGGCATCTTACTGGTTCAGCATGGCTAGTAACACTAGACCGTAGGTCGATGGTTCTAGTTCACCATAAAAAGCTTAATCGATCCTTACAACCTGGCGGCCACGCGGATGGAAGCGGAAATCTATTTGAAATAGCTCTTGGTGAGGCATCCGAGGAAACAGGACTTGGCCATCTATATTCACACCAGTCACTAGTTTGATATTTGATATAGACGTTTAAAAAATCCAAAACGCGGCGCTGAACCAGCGCACATTCATTACGATATTAGATATATTTTCCAAATACCTGAAATTAATTTACCAGGCAACAATGAATCATATGAGGCCCTATTTGTTCCAATTGATAAAGTCAAAGAATTCAATAATACCGCTTTTGTTGAGAGGATGGTGCTAAAAACCAAATATCAATTTTCGAATACTTGAAAAAGGCAGGGCTCATTGCGAAGAAAAGGGCGTTAAAGAAGCACATATCCACCATCCGAAATAATAGTTTCGCCCACTACATAGCTCAAAACATCAGATGAAAGAAGTAACGCAAGGCGGGCCATCTCATAAGCTTCCGCCAATCTTCCTGCTGGTATATCTTTAAGTGCCATCCGTCGCTTTTCTTCGGAATTTAAGATACCTGCATTTATATTTGTCAAAGTTCGGCCAGGAGCGATAGCCGCCACCCGAACTCCTTTAGGCGCCCATTCGGCAGCAAGCGATTTTGTGAATTGTGCAATTCCTGCTTTTGTACTGGCATAAACAGCACGTTCGGCCGCCCCATGAAACGCTAATTGCGAAGATGTATTGACAATTATACCTGATCCTCGCCTCAACATCTGTTTTCCAATATTGTGAGCTATTTGCATTGGGCCAAGCAAATTGACATTCACTATTTTCGTAATTTCATCTGAAGGCATCTCATCAAATGGACCAGCCCAAAGTATTCCCGCATTATTTAAAAGAATATCTGGGTTTTGTGCTTCCAAGCACATATTCTCTATAGATACTTTTTCACCTTGATCGAAAACGATAGTTTGAGAGCCCGGCACTTCCTTGGCTATTCTCTCTAATTCTATGGAGTCTCTATCTGCCAAAATAGTTGCTGCATTGTGCTCAAAGAAAGTCTTTGCCATTGCTGCACCAATGCCACTGGCGGCTCCTGTAATTAATACACGTTTACCCTTCAGATCGAGATCACTTTCTTGGATTTTCATATTATGCCCCATTCATCAAAGGTGTTTCTCAATGATATGTGTTTGAGCTAAACTATAAGCAGAGTATTATTTTTCGGCAATTTTTGGCTTTACATTTCCAAAAATACACCCGAATTTTTACGTTGAAGCTTTATTTTAGAAATATAAATAAAAGATACAAGGCGAATTCATAAGTGATTCTTTTCCAGTATGGATTAACTTCATCAGACAATAAATTTCTAATTGCAAAGCTAATATGAAACTGAGAAATGGAATGGATATAAACTTTACCGTAAACAAGATCCATATTTACGCTTGCTGCGCAAAAATACCAGATCCTGTAGTGACGTCTTTTGGCAACATGCCGAGTCGCCGCGCCGTGTTCATCTGCATTGAAGATCACGACGGGATCTGCGGATGGGGCGAGGTTTGGGGTAATTTTCCAATAGTGACAGCAGACTATCGGGCAAAATTAGCTGCTTGGGTCTTACCCCAATATTTATTAAACGCAGACATAGAACATCCTTGGGCATTCACCACTCAATTGGAAAAAAGACTGAATATCTTATGCGTACAAGCTGGAGAAACTGGACCAATCAATTCTATCATTGCTGCTGTTAATCAGGCTCTTTGGGATCTTCGGGCTCATAGAGCAGGCCTTCCACTGCGACTGCTATTAAACAAAAACGCAGCAGATAAAATACCAGCTTACGCCAGCGGATTAAACCCAAATGATGCTATCGAGGTAACAGATAGAGCAAGAGATGAAGGTTTTAAGGCCTTCAAATTGAAAATAGGTTTTGGCAAGGAGGTAGACGAACGGAATTTAAAAGCAATTCGTTCTAAAATGGCACCTGGCGAAAAACTCTTTGTTGACGCGAATCAAGGTTTCAGTCTTGATTCGGCATCTGATCAAATAGAGATGTTAGTTGATTATGGTGTAGATTGGTTCGAGGAACCATTTATCGCAACAGCTAACTCCTCTGAATGGGAAAAATTTAAAGCCACTTGTTCTATTCCATTAGCTGGGGGAGAAAATTTATTATCCGATCGGATGCTCACAGAGGCTTTTGGATGGCTTGACTATATTCAACCTGACATAGGCAAATGGGGCGGCGTCGATGGATGCTTTGACATAGCAAAAAAAGCTACCGCCGCGGGGAAAGTCTATTGTCCTCACTGGTTATCTGGCGGTATTGGTTTATTGCATTCTGCACATGTGTTATCAGCAGCTGGAGGAAAAGGCTTATTAGAAGTTGACAGTAATCCAAACCCCCTCAGAACCGTGATTACTGAGCATCTTCGAGATGTGGAAGATTCGCACCTTATACTTGGGACGAAGCCAGGTATTGGTATTGAAAACCCTGTTGGAAATTTAACAGAATATATTATGGATCATCAGTCATTCAGCTCATAGACACGAGATCAAAGCCATCTCTTAATTAGTAATCAAGAAAGCTTCTTAATTTTCTTGAACGCGATGGATGTTTAAGTTTTCTAAGAGCTTTTGCCTCGATTTGTCTTATCCGCTCGCGTGTTACAGAAAATTGCTGCCCTACTTCTTCCAATGTGTGGTCAGTATTCATACCTATTCCAAAGCGCATACGAAGAACCCGCTCCTCTCTTGCAGTCAAACTTGCGAGGACACGAGTTGTAGTCTCCCTTAAATTGGCCTGGATAGCGGCGTCAAGTGGTTGAACTGCATTTTTATCCTCAATGAAATCACCTAAATGACTATCTTCCTCATCACCTATTGGTGTTTCTAGACTGATGGGCTCTTTGGCAATCTTAAGAACCTTTCTTACCTTATCCAAAGGCATCACTAATTTTTCTGCTAATTCTTCAGGCGTGGGTTCACGACCAATTTCATGCAACATCTGGCGCGACGTTCTTACTAACTTATTTATCGTCTCAATCATGTGGACAGGAATACGTATAGTTCTAGCCTGATCAGCAATGGATCTCGTAATCGCCTGCCGGATCCACCATGTAGCATAAGTTGAGAATTTATATCCTCTGCGATACTCAAATTTATCAACTGCCTTCATAAGGCCAATATTACCTTCTTGAATTAAATCTAAGAATTGCAGGCCTCGATTTGTATACTTTTTTGCTATGGAAATGACGAGCCTAAGATTGGCTTCTACCATTTCTTTTTTTGCGCGTCCTGCCTCCCGTTCACCTTTTTGAACAGTCTTAACAACACGACGAAATTCACTAATCGGCAGACCAGAGTTTTCAGATATTGCTATCAAACTTTCTCGTGTCGTTAGTATTTCGTCAGCTTTTGATTCTGCGAACCTCTTCCAATTACCACCAGGAAGGGCCGACACCATCTCCAACCAATTTGGCTCCATCTCCCTACCGAAATGCTGGCTCATAAAGTCTTTGCGTTTGACTTTGTATTTCTCCGCCGATTTCATTAAATTCATATCCAAACTAACCAAATGCTTATTCAGTTTATAAAGCTGCTCTAGTAGAGCTTCTAATCTGTTATTATTTAGTCTCACACCATCCATCAGCTCTACCAACTCATCCTTAAGTTTGGCGTAACGCTGCTCACTTTGAGCAGTCAGTGTTTCCCCTTTAAACATTCTTGATAGCCGCCTGTCTTGAACCTTTTGAAGTTTATCAAAAACTATTTTGATAGCATCGAGGTTCTCCATAACCTGAGGCATCAAAGACGCCTCCATGGCTGCTAAAGACATATTATTCTCTTCTAAATCTTCCTCTTCTTCTTCATCATCGGAGACATCCTCGACTGCACCGTCATTCAATCTTGCAACAGCAGTTGAAGCCGCAGCAGCAGACTTCGCAGCCAATGCTTGCGCCTCTGGAGTGGCGGCATAAGTCGAGTCAAGGTCGACCACATCACGAAGAAGCACCTCTTCCGCCTTAAGCATATCTCGCCACTGCACTACAGCCTTAATTGTAAGTGGACTTTCTGCTATCCCACCAATCATCAATTCACGACCAGCTTCTATTCTCTTTGCTATCGCTATCTCGCCTTCCCGCGACAATAACTCGACCCCACCCATTTCACGTAGATACATTCTGACGGGGTCATCCGTTCGCCCCACATCATCTTCAGCAACATTTCCTGGGACAGCACCATCCTGTTCATCTTTCTGAACAGTGTTAGTCTCTTCCGTTTCTTCATTTTCAATAACGTTAACACCCATCTCACTTAGTGATGACATCACGTCTTCAATTTGTTCTGAAGTGAATTGTATAGGTGGCAATGCAGAGTTAACTTCATCATGGGTCAAAAACCCTCGTTCTTTACCCTTTTTTATAAGGTTTTTTACAGCAAGATTAGTTGTATCCATTAAAGGACCATCTGAACTACCGTCCTCGGTCTGCCTATTATCTTGATTAGTGGTTGCCAGCGCTGTTTTTGCCATACTTCCCATCCATATTGCTCGCTGTTAATATTTTAACCGCTTTTTTAAGAAACATCAAAGAACATCTTCTACGTTTGAGCTATCATTAACTGCCACCAGCGCGGCTCTTAATGAAGTTAACCTATTCCAATTAATTTCATTGAACTCCTCCTCTACAACTTTTTGTGCTGCAGAAAGTTGTTCCTCAAGTTGATATTTTCCAATTCTAGCCAAAAGTTCTCGGACACCTGATTTAGCCAGTGCCTCCGAAGCATTACTGCGGGCAAATGCAGCATGACGTAACACGCTAGAGTTCAGAATTCCTCCAACCTCTCTATCATACCCCCGTTGTGAGAGATGGTCCTGTATATCCTTCACTTCAAGACCTTGTGCCATTGATGTGATGTCTAAGATGTCTAGACGGAGTTTGTCAAGAAACGGATCCAAAAAATCTAAATAACCTAATGCTTCCCCAAAATCCTCAATAAGCCCAGGGTGATTTATGAAAGCAGCCAAGATTGTCTGCTTCTGCCGCATAGCCAAAACATTTGATGCATTTATCTTTGAAGATCCGCTGTCTAATAGATCCCACCTATTCCATTCTTTGTAACCAGAATTACTCTTTTTCCCCCATGTTGCATTTTTAAACCCATTCAAATGTTCTCTTACTTGTCTAATTTTTTGTTCTATATGATCTCTATAAGCCTCTTGAACTCCTCGATCTGATATCTCTTTAACCTTACCCCGAATTCGTTTGAAGAAGTCCGCTAATCGTTCTGGCGTATTAGTCTGCCGTTTTCTAAATTCTTGGTCCCATATAAAATCTGCTAAGCTAATAGAGCGTGTTAATACATCCTTAAAAGCTTCTATTCCCAATCTTTTTATCAAATCATCTGGGTCTTCCCCGGGAGGTAACATTGAAAAACACAACGAATGGCCGGGTTTTAAAATGGGCAAAGCTCTATCGGCCGCCCTCACTGCGGCTTGTAAGCCAGCTTCGTCGCCATCGAAACAAATAAATGGTTCTTTACCGAGCCTCCATAATTCATTTATTTGATCCTCTGTAAGGGCTGTTCCTAAAGGTGCCACAGCATTTGCAATACCCGCTTCTGCAAGGGCAATTACATCCATGTAGCCCTCTGTTACAATTATTTCCTTTTGTTGGGATGAACTTTCTCTAGCCTGACTTATTCCGTATAAAATCCTACCCTTCTGAAATAGAGGTGTTTCAGGAGAGTTAAGATATTTGGGCTGACTTTCACCAATTGTTCTAGCTCCAAATGCTATCACCTGGCCCCGTCTATCACTTATTGGAAACATTACCCGATTACGGAAGTAGTCGTAGTATTCTCCATTTTGCTCCGAAGCACGGACCAGGCCTGCTTCAGCTAACAAACTCAGGTCAATACCCTTCTGGCTCATAGCATTCTTAAGACTGTGCCTTCCTCCTAAACTAAAGCCAAGTCGGTATTTTTTTATTACATTTTCAGAGAGTCCCCTATTTTTGAGATAAAAAAGACCATCTTGTCCCGCACTGCCCCAAAGAAGCTCTTCATAAAATTTGCATGCTTCCTCGTTGACATCCTTCAGAGTTTTTCGGCGCTTTTCTCGCAAGCGCATTTCGGGATTTTGTGACGGCATCTCCAGGCCGGCTATTGAAGCAAGTTTTTCAACAGTCTCTGGAAAATTTAAACCTTCTGTTTCCATCGTAAATTTGATGATATCTCCATGCGCTCCACATGCGAAACAATGATAAAAATTCTTATCATCGACTATTGATAACGACGGCTTCGTATCGTTATGAAATGGGCAAACGGCCAAAAATTCGGTGCCCCGCTTAAGTAGTTTGATTCGCTTGCCAACTATTTCAGATACACGGATCCGTGATCTTATCTCATCCAAAAATTCAGGGGCGAAATTCATCTAACAGCGACTATCCTCTAATTTTTGATTATAGCCCAATTGCTATAAGAGAGTATGATCGTAAAAAACACCTAGTATGACCGAATAAAAGGCAAAATGCGAGTCGACCGTGCAGTAAACTATTTAAATATACCGAGATTGATAGGCTACATTTCCGGCAACGAGTGTTGCCACTAACTTAGAATATTCTGGACTTATCGAATCTAATAAAACCAAGTCGGCCCTTTTACCCTCAACTATCTCTCCACGATCGAACAGATTAGCTGCATGTGCTGCATTTTTTGAAATCATATTCCAAGCAGTGGGAAACCCCATTATTTCTTTCTTTTCCAATACTGCTGGGGCATTAATGAGTGACGGATAGTAATAATCCGAACACAGAATGTTACCCAAACCTTTCCTAATATTATCAGTTGCCGACAAACCAGATGCTCCCATATGACTACCTCCGCGGATAATATTTGGTGCACCTAAAATGATATTATTTTTAAGGGTTGCCGCTTCATTGATGGCTTCCTCACTTAGCGGAAATTCGGCGATTTTGCAGCCAATTTTGTCAAAGAAATTTCTTGTTTCAGAAGTCTCATCGTCGTGGCTAGCCATAGGAACCCCGCTATTTAGGGCCAGCCGTGATAATCGCTCTATCGCAGGCTTAACTTCACCTTTTCGATCTTTAAATTTGTTTGCTAATGCAATGAATTGCTTTTCATTTAGGCCTGTTCTTTCAACAAACCGGGCCAGCGACTGACCCGTTTTAATTTTTCTTAAAATGGACGGCATATGGTCATTAAAAGCTAAAAAATCTATTCTCTTTGTGTCTAGCCAGCTCTCTATTTCTTCAACGGCTTCGAGATTATAGGTTTCAAATCTCAGATGGAATTTTGTGGAGCACAAAAAGTTCCTTCGTAATCGTTCCAAGCACTCTATAAGCTCAATAGCAGTTTTCCGACCTCTTAAACCCGGCTCCCATGAATATGTTATCCCATGAAAAGCTGTAGTAATTCCATTGCTTAAAAGCTGTCGGTCGGTTTCAAAAAGAGCCATATCCAGGGGAAATGAAACACCAGGGCGAGGCATAATTTGACGTTCAAAGGCATCCCCGTGAAGGTCTATAGCGCCGGGAAGTACCATCAAGCCGGAAGCATTTATGGTTTTCAATTTTGAAGCTGAAAAATTGCCAATAGTGTCTATAAAACCATTACTTATTTTTAAGTCCGTCTCCACAAAGGCCCCGTCAGGCATTAAAACACTACCTGCCTTAATGATAACGCTATCCCTTTTGTGGAGCATGCCAGGCTTTCCTTACAAATTTGATGTTAATATTGAATGTCACTATAGTCCAAAATTATGGGAGTTCTATGTAAAACGAATGAAACCTTTACTTAAACCTGCGGGCGACACACAGCGATTTGCGATTTATTTCGCACCTGAAATTGATTCGAACCTGCACTCTATTGGAAGTCAGTGGTTAGGACGAGATTCAAGTTCCGGTAAATCCATAATACAACCAAACATAAAAGGGATATCATCAAGCTATTTCTATAGTGTGACAAAAACGCCGAGGCGGTACGGTTTTCATGCAACTTTAAAAGCTCCATTTCGACTGAATAAAGAATTCACATTAACGGATCTTTGTTCACAAATTCAAAGATTATCGGCTCTCAGTAAAACTTTTTCTATAAATTTGAAGGTACGGAAACTTGGAAATTTTATCGCCTTGATGATGGATCCAAACGAACAAAAAATGCAAAATTTAGCATCAAATTTAGTTGAAAACCTCGATCATTTCAGAGCTCCCCTTCATCAAAAGGAAATAGATAAACGCCGAATGTCAACCCTGACCTCGAGCGAGGATGAAAACTTGCTCAACTGGGGTTATCCTTACGTCTTTAATGATTTCCGTTTTCATATAACATTAACGGAGAAGATCCAGTGCGGGTCGGACCGAGAGTCTATGGTACGCGCAGCGTCTTCACATTTTTCTGAGAGTTTAGAAAACACCATAAAGGTAAGTTCTATTTCACTTTTTGTTCAAGAAAATTCAGAAGCTAATTTTCTACAAATTCAACAATTCGCGCTTCAGGAATGAAAATAACCTTACGACACGGTAGCAGTTTGGATGATACTATTTGCCAGGGTATCATGGATCTGGCATTGGATGACCCAGCTATTACCAATCCAGAGACCCGGTCATCAATAAAACATCAAAACCGATTTCGATTACCAAAACTTGGGGGTCGTAGACTTATAGCCAGCATCGATAGAAAAGACGTGGCTTTCGTAGATTATTTGATTGCAAAACAGCATATAAAATATCTTTTTGTTCACCCTAGATACCAAAGGAACGGTTTTGGCGCGATTTTATTAAACTCAGTACAAGAGCATATAAAGGATGCTATCAGTGTAAATGTTTTATCTACTAATGAGAAAGCTGTTCTCTGGTATCTCGGCCGTGGTTTTAAAGTATCAAATTGCTGGTTCGAGCGTTTCAACGGCAAAAAAACCGGCTGGCTGAAACTTACGCGTGCAGACGTTATGCTGCAATCACAGAGACCTTCGAAGAAGCTGAAATAACAACGCAATTGATAACTTTGATTTTACTATAAATACAAGCAGATAGTCTGTGGTTCCCATCCACCACCTTATTTTTGGCGATCGTAATTGTAACTTTTTCTAAGTCGGCAAATTTTATCAACCATGCAACTCTGGCGGCATGGTCCTGAGCTGTCATAAAGCTATTGGGGTCTCTAGATTCATCCGGTGCTAAAAAACAACCTGCTTTAATGGCATGCTTTATATCGCCAGTGACCAATGCCCGATCAGTATTCATCCACTTTGGGTAACGCGATATTTGACAATCAAGAACCACCTCTTCAATGCGGCGTTGGAGTATTTTTATTGGCATAAGAGTTCTTTCGCGCACCAGTTGGGTGACGTTCATACGATCCAAATTTCGAAACGCATAAACTATTGATTTCATGTAAAGATTTTTGTGTTCTGACTTTAGTTGGAATCAAAAAACACGCGGTTATATGTTGTAAAAATTACTGATTCACAAATGCAAAAAGCGACTATCTGGAATGCAAAAAACGCATGGCCGAAAATCAAAAATATCGGGGCGTAACTACCACGATAACTCGTTATCTTTAATACAAATTTAAAAATTCACTATCTATTTCCAAGAAATTAATTTGTATCTCAGTAAAACCTTGGACTAAACTCCCTAATGTAAGCTTATGTAACGGAAAAGACACATAGGCTGCGTTAGGGAACGATTTGAAGAAGTAGCTTTGTAACTACGTTGAACTATCGGGGGATTTCGTCTTGAAGAATTTTATTTGCGTGCATGAATTTAAATCCGAATCTCTTCAAGAAAAGTATTTTGAAGCGATCCGGTATTTTGAAGATAAGACTGTAAGCTCTGTAAAGGATGGAAAAGCGCATTTTTTAATGAATTTCAACAACGGAATAGAGTCCATGAAAATGTTCTGTTGGTGGGAAGCTTTGGATAGTGACGCTATAATAGAGAAACTTGGTGAAATGAATGCGTTTTTCACAACGGAGTGTATTGAAATGAATAATGTATTGGATGCCCGGATGGATTAAACTTTAAATTCCTAAATTTCCCTTAATTTCATTAAAGTGATCAAGGAGAATCTAATTTGCCTGACTATCCCCGTGATCTAATTGGTTACGCCAATAATCCACCTGATCCAAAATGGCCAAACAAAGCCCGGCTAGCAGTTAATTTTGTTATTAATTATGAAGAAGGATCGGAGTACTCAATACCAGATGGAGATGGGTTTTCTGAAGCCAGTCTGACCGAATCCCCTTCATCAACTATCCCTCATGGTACTCGCGACCTTGCTGCCGAGACATTGTTTGAATATGGATCCCGAGTTGGTTTCTGGCGATTATTGAGGTTATTTCAGGAGCGGGATTTGCCAGTTACTCTTTTCGCATGCGCCCTCGCTTTAGAACGTAACCCAAAAGTCGTAGAAGCTGTAAAAACATCCAACTTAGACATCTGTTGCCACGGATGGCGCTGGATAGAACATTATAAATTGACAGAAGATAAAGAGCGAGAACACATACGCTTAGCGATCAAATCTTTAACAAAAATGTTTGGAGAACGACCCCTTGGCTGGTATTGCCGAACAGGCCCAAGCGTTAATACACGCCGTTTATTAGTCGAGGAAGGTGGTTTTTTATATGACTCCGATGCCTATAATGACGAACTCCCATACTGGCAAACGGTAGATGGAAAACCGCATTTAGTGGTACCCTACTCCCTAACAACTAACGATTCTAAATTTGGACGTGGTTGGTTCAGTACAGGAGAAGATTTTTTTCAATTCACTAAAGATGCCTTCGATATGCTTTACGAAGAAGGTGCATACGCTCCAAAAATGATGTCCATAGGATTACACCAAAGGCTCATTGGTCATCCAGCACGGGCAATGGGTTTAAAAAGGCTTCTTGACTACATCGGAGGTTTCGAAGATATCTGGGTTTGCAATAGGTTGGATATAGCCAAACATTGGATAAAAACACACCCGTTTAGCTAAAACCTCACAGACGAAAATATAACTCGGCAGAATAATTATTAATTTTTATTGAGATGTGACTCGAGATCAATGATGTCAGCTTCTTCAGGGATATCCTCCGTTGGCAACCGATAAGAACCATCAATCCAATTTCCAAGATCTATTAACTTACATCTAGAAGAACAAAATGGACGGTATTTTTGATCCGTCATCTTATTACAAACCGGGCATTTGGAAGTAGAAGCACTTTTCATAACTAAGTTGTTTTCTTTGCTTGAATATAAAAATCGTCATGGGCTAGATACAGATCAACGTAAAAATCCACCTCAACTCCAAGCCGCCTATTTACCTCATCAAATGTTTTTCTTAAAGGCCCCAACAAAGCTGACTTTAAATCCTGAGAACAAACCAATTGTGGATTTGCTATCCCGTCACTTTCTGTAATTAGTGTCCTACATGCTTCAATCGCAATCACTTCAATTAAGAATTGTGATGCAGAGTTTTTACAAAGAAACATATCCCTCAACGAAGGGCCCAATCTATCTTTTGTTAGCTCTAATAAACCAGTGCGAGTCCAGCCATGAACAACTAGTTTATATTCATTTTGTGAAGCTATTCTTTTTATTTCTGAATGAAAGTGATCCCTTGCTCCTAAATTTTTTGCCCTTGGGTAATCTATTAGAATAATACCAGATAATTTACGCAAACGAATTTGCCAAAAAATTTCTTCAGCTAACGCCTCGGCCAACTTCAAAGGATGAGAGTGGGCTGTTTTATGGCTTGCCAAATCTATATCAATTGCTGTGAGAGCTTCCATCTCTTCGATAGTTAAAACAACGCCAGTTTGAGTTTCTACCACTGATTCTAGCGCACCGCTTATTTGGCCATCTATATTAAATTTTTTGAACAGTATGCCGTTCTTACCTTTACTAACAATGGCGTTCTTCTTCCAGTCATCTGTTAACTCCTTGAGGTCAGTAGAAGGTTTTACTATTTTCGGTTGCCCTCCGCTTACTATATCCAATTGCATTCTCTCCCAATCTACCAATAAAGTCCGAAGTTCTTCCTCCAATTCTGCTAATTCGCACGTATGAGCATTTGATTTTATAAAAACGCCAATATCTTTTGGGATAACATTAGATAATAAATCTCTAATTGAAGCTCGTCGCCCTTTTGCTTTTATATCGCGAGATATAGAATATCCTGTTTGATTTGGAGTGATATCAGCCATTCTTCCCAGAAGCGAGAAATTAGCCGTTACACGAGCGGCTTTTTTATTTATTGGCTCCGATAAAACTTCTACCAACAATGCTCCACCTTCTATAGGTGAAGGTTTTGGAATACCCTCTAAATAACCTGTGACACCGCCAAGATCGAGAAAAACCGCATTTAATTCTTTTGTTACCGATTGAACTTTCGCCAGTATCAGTGAACCTTTCAAGGCGGGTCGATGCTGCCTTTCCATGAAAACATCAGAGAGCTTCCCCTCTTTCAAGACAGCCACACGCGTCTCGCCGGGTGATTCATCAATGAGAATATGTTTTGAAAGTCCCTGCTTCATAAAAGTAATCTAAGTTACTTTGTAGTTGAAACCCATACCTTTCAACATTTGATAGGTTTCATAAAGAGGAAGTCCTACAACATTACTATATGATCCATTTAGAGCCCGAATGTAGGTTGCCGCCAAACCTTGAATAGCATACCCTCCCGCTTTGCCTTCCCATTCCCTCGTCTTCAAATAGAAATTAATTTCTTCCTGGGTTAATTTTTTGAATGTTACTACACTTGTCACCACTCTGTATATTTGGGTTCCGTTGGGAGAATTAATCACAACCGCACCCAAAACCTTATGGCGGCGACCGGATAATAAATTCAAACAACTATCAGCTTCAGCTTCTGTTTCGGCTTTAGGCATAATCCTTCTTCCGCAGGCCACTACGGTATCTGCGGCAAGCACAAAAGAGTTTTCATTTTGTTTGCTAATCTTTTCCGCCTTTTGTTTTGCAATTCTTAAGGCGTAGGCAGGTGGAAGCTCCCGAGCTAGAGCCCGTTCGTCTATATCTGCTGCTTGAATACTAAAGTCGTTGATACCAATCTGTTTAAATAGTTCCCTTCGGCGGGGTGACGATGAAGCTAAAACTAGATGAGCTCCGTCCGGCGGACAAAAAACAGCTTTTTCTTCTATCACAATAAAAGCGATACCCCCGTCATTTGAAGCGGAAGGTAATACGTCCTTTTGTCAAATCATAGGGAGTCATTTCAACATTAACACGATCCCCTGCCAAAACTCGGATACGGTTTTTACGCATTTTCCCACTCGTATGAGCCAAAACCTCGTGCTCATTATCTAATTTAACTCTGAACATGGCATTTGGTAATAGTTCAGAAATTGTTCCTGCTACTTCTAATAGATCTTCTTTTGCCATTATTACTCCTTTGACTGTTTGAAAAAACGCTCATGAATTATGGTTCTATGGAACTCTAATATCTACCTTTTTTCTAATTTATGGTAAAGATAGTCGCAATCCAGATAAAATGACACTTATATTATTTTATCTTTAGTTCTCTATTAACACCGTTGATCTTATTTCATCCGAATAGCGATTGATCTAGCGTGAGCATCCAATCCTTCCGCTTTTGCTAAACTTATTGCTGACGACGCTATTTCTCTTAAGCTATCACGATTGCAATCAACTATCGTTGTCCGCTTCAGAAAATCAAAAACTGAAAGTCCGGACGAAAACCGAGCTGTTTTATTTGTGGGAAGAACATGGTTTGGCCCTGCCACGTAGTCGCCGATAGCTTCTGGAGTGTATCGTCCTAAAAATATAGCTCCTGCATGAGATACTTTTTTAGATAATTTTTCAGGATTATCTGTAGCGAGTTGTAAATGCTCTGGGGCTAACATGTCTATCAAGTTCGGTGCTTCATCTAATGAATTCAATACTATTATCGCCCCATGATCATTCCAGCTTTTTTCTGCAATTTCTGATCGCGGCAAATCCCTCAGCAAATTATCAATTGCTGAGACCACAAGATCAGCAAAGGAATTATTATCTGTTATTAAAATTGATTGGGCGGCAGTATCATGCTCTGCTTGGGCTAATAAATCATACGCTATCCACTCAGGGTTATTTTTTTTATCGGCTACGATCACAACCTCAGAGGGACCGGCAATTGAATCTATCCCTACCTTCCCATAAACCATTTTTTTTGCGGTAGCCACATAAGCATTCCCAGGACCAACTATTTTATCTACTGGAGCTATTGAGCTCGTTCCATAAGCCAAAGCCGCAATCGCTTGAGCTCCTCCGACCCGGTACACCTCGGTGACACCTGCTATATCAGCAGCTGCCAGTACCATCGGATTTATCTCCCCATTTAAAGAAGGAACGGTTATTACACGACGTTTTACGCCGGCAACTTTAGCTGGTATTGCATTCATGAGAACAGAACTTGGATATGAGGCCGTTCCTCCGGGGACATAAAGACCCACTGCATCCAGAGGGATCCAACGCAATCCCAAACCCACCCCTTGTTCATCGATATATGATAAGTCGTTTGGTTTTTGGTTTGCATGAAAAGACTCGATACGGTTAGCAGCCAATGTTAAAGCCGTGAATTCTTCTTTACACACACTACCCCTAGCATCTCGTATTTCCTCAAGAGAAACACGAAAGCCTTTTTCGGTTAAATCAATTGAGTCGAATTTTTTTGTTAGAGCTATAAGTGCTTCATCTCCGTTATGGCGAACATCCTCTATGATTTTAAAAACAACGTCAGCGACATCTGTTGCTTCGGCACGTTCTTTTTTTAGTAACTGATCTAATTTTTCAGCATAATGTTTATCTGTGGCACATAATTTAAGTGGCAAGGGACGCCTCCCTGAACCGATCGAGCCATTTATTAATTGCCCTAGGGCGCGTCTTTAAAGACGCCCTATTCACCGCTAGACGGGACGTTACTTCTGCAATTTGCTCAATCTCAACTAATCCATTGGCCTTCAATGTTTCACCCGAAGAAACCAAATCAACAATCCTTCGACACAGCCCAAGACGAGGTGCAAGCTCCATCGCTCCATTTAGCTTTATGCATTCTGCTTGAACACCACGAGAAGCAAAATAATTTTTAGTTACATTTGGGTATTTAGTAGCTACCCTTAGATGGCTCCATTGCATAGGGTCTTCTTTTTCCGCCAATTCTTTGGGCTCTGCTACGGCAAGTCGACAAGCCCCCACTTTCAAATCAACTGGCGAATATATCTCGGAATGGTCAAACTCCATTAAGACATCGCTTCCACAAATTGCTATATGAGCTGCGCCAAACGCTAAAAATGTCGCAGTATCAAAGCTCCTTACTCTTATGATTTCCAAGTCCGGGTCGTTAGTCCTAAACTGCAAACGTCGGCAATTCTCATTATAAAAATCGTCTTCAGGCTCAACCCCGGCATGGGCCATTATTTGCCCTACATCCTTCAATATTCTACCTTTTGGGATAGCTAAAATTAATGGTTCATCAAAAGGCATATTTATTGTCCAAGCGCTTTGGTCTCTGAGCCGTTAAGCACGAGGAAACCAATATCTTCAGAAAAAACAAATAACTGCTTAACATCCATTCTTATAGTTTCATCTCCCAAAAATAAAAGATCTAAATACTATCTATTGATATTGGGTGTTAGAAGTTTAAGTATCCATTCTGGTTCGATAAACTCGAGTTTTACAATTTTACACCAGAAAACGCTAGGTATTGATTTGTTATTTGACATTAAAAAATGAAAACATCACATCTTGAATCCTAAATAATAGTTCTAAAGATTAGCCTTTTCCATAAATAATTGGAATTAAGGATCCAATCTAGATTCTGTCTTTATATTTTACAGATTAAATCCTATGGTTAGTATAAATATTTCAACCCCGCACCCTTTTGATATCAGCACCACATTCGTTCAATTTTCCCACCAGGTTTTCATACCCTCTATCTAAATGGTAAATCCTGCTTACGATAGTTTCTCCCTCTGCAACTAAGCCTGCCAAAACAAGTGAAACAGAGGCTCTGAGGTCTGTAGCCATAACCGGAGCCCCTTTGAGTTTTGAGACCCCCCTCACAAGGGCGGTGGAATTGTGGACATTAATATCGGCACCCATCCTATTGAGCTCAGGCACGTGCATAAATCTATTCTCAAATATTGTTTCCGTAATCATTGATGCACCATTTACACCCGTCATATAGGCCATCATTTGGGCTTGCAGATCAGTCGGAAAACCTGGATAAGGTTCCGTCATTATATCAATGGCTTTGGGGCGGGTATTGGGCCCTATAACCCTAAGACCCCAGTCATACTGATCTATCACCGCTCCAGATCCTCTCAAAGCATCAATCAATGATTTCAAAAATGATCCATCACATCCTGTCAAATCAATACTGCCGCCCGTAATACAGGCAGCTATCGCATATGTTCCAATTTCAATACGGTCTGAAACTACTCGATGATCAACTCCATTTAAATTATCTACTCCTTTAATATTAATAGTATCTGTTCCTTGGCCTTTAATTTTAGCCCCCATTGATATTAAACAATTTGCAAGATCTATTATTTCGGGTTCCCGGGCAGCATTAGTCAATTCAGTTTCACCTTCTGCTAAGGTAGCCGCCATCATAAGGTTTTCTGTCGCGCCTACAGATACAGTGGGAAATGCTATATGAGCCCCTTTGAGTTTTTTATCTCCTAAAACTTTTGCGTCGATATATCCATCTTTTAACTCAATAGCGGCGCCCATTTGCTCTAGACCTGATAGATGAATGTCCACAGGGCGGTTTCCAATAGCGCAGCCGCCAGGAAGAGATACTCTAGCATTTCCGCAGCGAGCTAATAATGGCCCAAGTACTAAGACTGAAGCTCTCATTTTCCGAACTAATTCGTAAGGGGCCTCTGTATCTGTAATGTCATCACTAATAAGTTTTAGAGTAGAACCGCCTATTCTCAACTTTCCTGAAATTTCCGCACCTAATCCTCTCAACAGGTTTGCCATTGATACAATATCATCAAGCGCTGGAACATTATGTAAAACCATCTCTTGTTTGGTCAGCAATGTTGCTGCCATCAGCGGTAACGCTGCATTTTTTGCCCCACTAATTGGTATTTTTCCCGATAGGCTTTTTCCACCTCGAATTACAATATGTTCCATTACTTTTTCCAAAGAATACGTTGGGTGAGTTTTCACATCAAAATAGATGTACTGCCATACATGTTATGACTTAAATATTAGGGAAAATCTGCTTTAGCCATCTTCTTTTTCTACTCTTTTGCGGAGCTGACTCTTTCTGCGTTTTAAATTAAGCCTCAATGCAAGAGCGCGTCTCTCATCTTTCTCTTTTTGTTTTGAAAAATATTCTACATTCTTTTTATCTTCTTTTGACATGTCTTGTTCCACAAATAATAACCCATTTCAGAAACATCATATTTTTAAAACTAATTGTTTTCGTTGATTACAGCAAACCCCCTTGATTAGATAGCAATTCATGTGGCATGGTCCCGTCCAGTTGTCCTATGTTCAACTTTTTAGAAAGAAAAAAAGCTGCCGTAGCTCAGGGGTAGAGCACTCCATTGGTAATGGCGAGGTCGACAGTTCAAATCTGTCCGGCAGCACCACACTTAGAAATAATTCTAATTGCATTTAATTCATCCTCTAGGAACATAATTACCCTCAAATAGAAGTGTCTTTCCTAACTGCTTACTAATTCTCTACTGATCCGATTTGTTATTAAATATGTCTAAGTTGACCGTTAGCTGAATGATTTTTAAAAATTTTAGTGTGCACCGTCTTTTAACTTTAATTGTTGCTTTCGGAATATTGTGTTCTGCAAGTTGCTCTCCTTTAATATTTGCGGACGCTTTATCCCCCTATGATGGTTATAAACTAGAACCTGACGTCGCCTACGGAATTCATAGAAGGCAAAAGCTCGATATCTATGAACCCCTCATAGGCGAAAACAAAGAAATTATCATAATGTTTATATACGGCGGCTCTTGGCGTTCGGGAGAGCGTTCCAACTATCGGTTTATTGCGCAACGATTTGTATCACAAGGGTATACAACAATAGTTCCCGACTACCGCCTTTATCCCGAGGTTCAATTCCCAGCATTTGTTGACGACATTGCTAAAGCTATAGTTTGGACCCATCGTCGGTATGAACAAAAAAATAATCCGCCCAAAATTATTCTTGTTGGTCATTCAGCCGGCGCACATATAGTAGCTCTCTTAGGTCTGGATAATCGTTATTTAAAGAGAGCTGGAGCATCCACAAAAATTATAAGTGGCTGGGTCTCATTAGCCGGCCCACACGCCTTTAATCCGTTAAAGACTGCATCAACCAAACCCATTTTTAATAATTTTGCGTCCATTATAGAACAAACCAAGCCTACTACTTTTGCGAGATCCGATGCGCCTCCCGGACTGTTATTGCATGGGAAAAACGACAAAGTTGTATATGCAAAAAATTCAGTCCTGTTGGCCAACGCAATAAAAAATGAAAGAGGTCACATAACTTTGAAAAATGTCGACGGCGTTGGGCACATCGAAATACTTCTCTCTGTAACAGGGAATCCGCTTTTTGATACCGGTGTTAAACAAGAAATATTCAAATTTATAAAGAACCTTCATTAACACTATCAGGATAAAATAATAACATAAAAGTAAGTACTACCCCTTTATGTATAATTTACTCCGGCTCATTAAATGACTCATCAAATGCTTTCATAATAGGGTATGTGAAATAAGAAATTAAAGGCCGTTTCCCGACCATTATATCCGCTGAAGCCAACATTCCCTGAGACAACACAAAATCTTTAGGCATTTGAGAATCTTTAACATTCTGCACCTTCACTCTTCCTCTGTAAAAAACTCCTTTATCGCCTGATACAGACTCATTAAAGGTATCATTAGAGATATATATTAACTCGCCATCTAAACCGCCAAATTCCTGAAAAGGCATCGCATCCAGTTTCACGGAAACATCCATTCCCAGCTTCATATCAGTAATTTTTTTAGGGTCTATATCAACTTCGAGAAACAAGGGTTGATCAGACTGGACCAAGGTAACGATGGGTTCACCTTCTCTGATATTACCGCCGCTGGAAACAGCAGGGATGTCGAGAACAATTCCTTCAGCTGGAGACTTAACTATTATATTATCCACAAGGCGCGAAAGTTTAATTTTTTCTTGCTCAAGTTGCATTAGCTCCTCATTTTTGGCGGTTATATCGCTCGTTAATTTTGAAGCCCAACTTGCTATAAACGCCTGTTTATCTGCTGTTTGAGTGGTTATCTCCGATGCAAGCTTTGTGATAGCTGTCTCAGCACTGAATTGGGATTTCTCTGCATTTAAAAGTGCATCTTTTGCAGAGAGATATTTTAGTAATGAGCCTATCTTTCTGTCATATAGATCTTTCTGTACTTTTGTCAGTTTAGATTTTATTTCAGTCTGTTTTTTAGAAATTTCAAGAAGTTCTTTCGACGATACATATTCATTTCGAGTTTTATTTAGCTTAGAGTCAAAAGACTTCATTTTCTCAGAATATTCCGATACCTTCTTTATCAAAGTAGTCTTGTATAGATCGCTGAGCTTTGGAGACGTGTTTTTCAACCCTAATTTTTCCACCGTTTTCTGATACAAATTATCGAGTTGAGTATTTAATTTAAATTTTTGGATATCATCCACCAGAGCTTGCTCCATGTTAAACCTTATTAACGACTGGTAGATGTTATCGATCTTTTCCTGATTCTGTCTGAGATTGACTTTAACAACAGTGTCATCCAAATAGGCTATAATCTGGCCTTTTTCGACTTTGTCCCCGCGCTCTACTTCCACACTCTTTACAACCGAACTCGCACTCGCTTCAACAACCACATTGGGCGTTGCAGTTAAAAACTCTCCTCTCGCCGACACTGACGTATCGACCTGGCTCAAAGAGGCAAACACCACACTACCAATAAAAAATGTCAGTAAGGATACGACCGTAATTAAAAGTGGTTTTGATGGCCCCTGTTCATAGATTGCATCGGTGTCATCTATCTCAAAATCCTCGTCAGGTTGTAGCTCTCCTGACCCGAATGCGCTGGGGTTGGCGTCTCGTAAAGGGTTGTCGTCAGCTGACGCAGACTGCTCATATTTTGCAACCAGTTGATTTGAAGCCCGTAAATTTTCCGAGATAGTCTTCATTATGCGGACAGCCGCTTCTGGATTTTGGCGTAAGTATCCTAAAAATGCTTCTTCTGTAACTTCTGTTACAACAGTATCACCCTTAGCTCTCGCCCCTGCGCTTCTGGGATTTCCATCAATTAAAGCCATCTCCCCAAAGATGGTGGGGGGAGCTAAACCTGCTAAAACCTGCACGCCAGAGGCACTGTGTTTTGTAATTTCCACAATCCCAGATTTAACAATATATGCATAAACCGCACTTTCTCCCTCTCGGAAGATATACTCACCGTCAGTAAAGGATTGATCACCAGCCATGCCGTCTCTCTTTTTCAGTCAGCGGGTTTATTAGATCCCCGAAAGTTTTTGATCCATAGTCCAAAGATCTTTGTATAATGGGCAAGACTTTAATAATTCATCATGAGTGCCCTGCCCAACAACTATACCTTTATCCAATACGATAATTTGCTCAAACTCTGCCGTTAATCGCATGTCGTGTGTAGCCATTAATACGGTCTTCATTTCCGATATTTTTGGAAAATTCTCAAAAAACGCGATCTGGGTAGATTTGTCAAAGTTTGCAAGTGCCTCATCAATTAAAAGAAGACGCGGCCTTGCCATTAGCCCACGAGCCAAAGCCAACGTCACTCGATTCCCCTGCGATAATGGCATACCAAACTGATTAATTTCTGTTGAAATTCCCTCGGGCAACTCATCCAATACTTTTTGCAAACCAGAAATTTCAAGGATCTCCGTAAACTCACGTTCACTTATATTTGGTTGTACTTTTCTTAAATTCTCTTCAATAGTCGCGCCAAAAAATACTGGTTTAGCATCTATAAGCGTATTTTGACTGCGGTAGTTATCGAGGCTTAAATATCGTATATTCTGCCCATCAATCTCCATTGACCCGGTATTTGGCCTCAAGAATCCCTGGCACAGGCGCAAAAATGTTGTCTTGCCTGATCCTGAAGGTCCCACCACTGCCACTTTCGATCTAGCTGGCACATTTAACGTTAAGCCATCAAGTGCATTGGTGTTTTCGAACTTTATAACTACATCTTTGCAGACCACCTGACCCTTTACCACAATTTCGTTTCCTGCTCCCACTCTTTCGGTCGGTCCATTCCAACTCGCACCGACCGAATCAAGCGTTGACTTAAAACCGTTAAGATCGGCAAAGAAAGTGAAAAGAGCTGTCACCGGTGAAACAAGTTTACCCCCCAGCATATTACAGGAAATAATAGCACCAGCCGAAAGACCACTTCCAAGAACTAATAGAACACCTGTTGTGACCAGCGCAACTGTCATAAGTTGAGTGAGTGTTGCATTCACGTTGGTGATAATCATGTTTGAAACTTGGCCTTGAATACTTTGGCGTATACTGCTGGATGAAACTTTTCTCCATTCTCTTCTTTGGGAAGCCTCCAGAGAAAACGCTTTTATAGTCTCAATACCCGCAACACTCGACTGGACAGCTCTGCGCTTCGATTGCTCTATTGGACCGGTTATTTTGCCAGCTTCTTTCTGGCGCCACCTTCCAAATAACGAAATAGCGCCAATAATCATGGAAAAAACGGTTACAATCAGAGCTAAAAAAGGGCTGTATCCAAATAGAACAGGAAGAAAAACTAGAATCCCCGTGGCATCGAAAATTGTTGTTAGGACTTGTCTGGATATAAAGTTTTTTATAATTCCAGACGAGTGAAGAACTCCTTCAAACTCTGAAGGTGAGCCAGTTTGAAAGGTTGATGCCGGCATGGCCATGACTTTGTCAAAAATATCGCCAGATAGACGCGCCTCTATAGAGGTCGAAATGAAATTTATAACGTAATCCCGCACAAACCCTAATATGCCATTGAAAATCAGGGCGGCTGTGACGCCCATAACTAAAATGGTCAAGGTCGATACAGCCCCATAATTTAAAACCTTATCAAGCGATATCTGGATAAAAACGATGGGCGCCAAACCTAGCATATGGGTCAGAATCGCTGCTATGAAGGTGAGACCTAATAAGCCTTTGAACCGATAAATTTCAGGAATAAACCAAGTCCAGTCAAATATGCGATCCTGCGAAGAAACGCCTGTTTCTCTCGAGACCAAATACACCGACCCGTTCCAAGTTTTCTTAAACTCATCTTCTTTTTCCACGACGACTTTATTACTTGGATCTAGCGGGTCAATTGATTGAAACTCGAAAGCGCCCTCTGCATTTTGCGAACAATTAATCAGTATTTTAGACGTTCCATCTCTGAGAAGTGCCACACATGGGAAGTAATAGGAACGGCTTGTTAACGTTTTTAAATTTGGCTTCAAAAGCTGGAGTTTTATACCCTGTTCGTTAAAGGTCTTTGACAGCTCACGTGTCGACGAAACCTGTCCCCGGGCTATTTTTTCTTCTAATTGCTCCGCTGTTATCCTCACCCCAAATTGACGCGCCAGTGCTATGGTGCTCAGTGATAGGGATCGAAGTGATCTTGTATCCATTGGCATAAAACCCTCTGGCCGGCGGTAGTAATCAAAACTAGATCAAAAACTTAAAGACAATAAGCAGATATGTCCAGTTCGCGAATCCGTTAATTAATTGATTCACGACAGATATAATACATCACGAATTAAACAAGAATAGGGAACGGTGCCAAAAAATTTTAAGCGAAATACTCAAGTGATATAAAAAAAATAGTTCCGCAAGAAATTAAGGGGTTATGACTTTCTATTCATAACCCCTTATAAAAAATTTATTCCAAAGCTAAGTGCCCACTATATCACCCAACAATTGGTTCGTCAGGAGGAGGAGGCATGTCCGGCTCTGGTACGTCTGGAGCATCCATTGGAACCTCAGTGCCCGCATCAGGCGGAACTCCCATATCTGGCGCGCCAGCGCCAGCGCCTTGATCCATGGCCTGATCCATTGCGCCGCCGAGCGCCGCATCGAGCCCAGCCATTGGGTCTGCTTCCGCTTCTGGTGGTGGAGCCGCATCCGGTTGACTATCTGCGGCAAAGTTACCTGGATCGACAGGTTCTGGGGCTACACCAACAAAATCTGCACCTGGGTCAGGAGCTGCCATTGGCTCAACACCTTGAGCACCAAAAGCAGCACCCAACGCATCCATCCCACTATCCATGCTCGGATTGGCTCCTGTTTCCGCTGCCGTCACAGCGGGGTCAGCCATATCTCCGCCCATAGCCGGCTCCATACCTTCCATCGCGCCAGGAGGCATTGCAGCCATCATATCCGCATCCATGCCTTCCATCGCTCCAGGAGGCATTGCAGCCATCATATCCGCATCCATACCTTCCATCGCGCCAGGAGGCATTGCAGCCATCATGTCCGCGTCCATACCCTGCATCGCTTCGGGTGGCATTGCAGCCATCATATCCGCATCCATACCCTGCATCGCCTCAGGCGGCATCATGGCCATCATATCTGGACCCATCGCTGACATCACGTCGGGAGGCATTGCAGCCATCATATCCGCGTCCATACCCTGCATCGCCTCAGGCGGCATTGCAGCCATCATGTCTGGACCCATACCCTCCATCGCCGCTGGTGGCATCGCTGCCATGTCAGCAGCTGTTGCACCTGCCATAGCATCAGCCGGAAGCGCAGCAACATCTGTTGCAGTTGCACCAGCTGGATTATCCATACCTACTATTGCCATAAACTAATTTCCTTTTCGTTGGTTAATTTCAGCAAAACGTTATACTTTTTCAACCCTCTTATTCACATCCGACTATCACGGCGCAACACCTAGTCTCGTTGAACGTTCGTATTTTGCACCCACCGTCTCACACGATGCCAGCAAGTAGGCCTTCTGACGCAAATAGAGTCAAGTGAGTTTTGTCACATCATGGCAGCAAACGAAAAAAGCGGGAAAATATTTGTCCCGCTTTCTGGTTATTAGCCCGCCACTGGATCATCTGGTGGTGGGGGAGGTGCATCAGCCACTGAATCTGGCGCCGCAGGCCCTGGGTCAGGAGCGATAGGCGCTGCTACAGGATCAGGGGCAGGCGACGCTCCCTGCGTAACGCCTGTATCAATCGCTCCACCAACTGCGTCTGCAATCGGATCAAAGGTTGGTGCAGGTGCATCTGGAGTA
>QBVV01000017.1 GCA_003284265.1 SAR116 cluster bacterium AG-313-A07 | reverse complement strand
GTACCACTTAATGCCCTCAGAATTATAAGGGGGAGATTGAGTTAGTTCGATATCCAGAATCTCTTCTTCATTAACCGTATAAAAATGATTGCCTGTTTGCGTGTGGAAGAACCGGTAAAGTGGCAGAGTATCAGCCAAGGGTTCATTATGCGCTTGATACGCTATCCCTTCATAAACAAAATTATCCAGTGTAGCTAAAACTGTATCACGCTCGTTGGTATCGATAGTAAAGAGATGCGTTCCACTCTGGGTGTTATAAAGCCTATAGACGTCGACTACCGGACCATTTTCCGGGTTAGCAACTTTAAATGCAGGTCCGTCCAGTCTGTACTGCGGAAGATTTTGAAGTATTGAATTCGCTTCAAACTCGTCTTTGGTATAAAAATGTTTTTCATTATCGGTATTGAAAAATCTGTATACCTCAGCGCCGGGTGAGCTCGTTGTAGTCACTGATGCATTAATATTAACGGTTACTGTTGCTGTATCCGTGCCTCCTTTACCGTCAGAGACCTGATAGACAAAACTGTCGGTGCCAGAAGCACCAGGATTAGCCGTATAATCTACAAAATCATAAAACGTTGTGTTGATCCCAGCGATACTATCCGGGCTATACGTCACTGTCCCCTTACTCGGCTGCGTTACGCCGCTCGAACTCAGAAAATCTTCAATATTGCCATCAGTATCATTAAGGCCAATGTTTATACGAACAGTGTCTCCTGCGTCGACAAATGCCGTATCATCCAACGCGATAGGTATTGTATTAATCTCATCTAAGCTTAGCTTGTAACTTCCTGTCGAAAAGTCATTATTGCTTGTACTGATTGACGCTAAATAATAGGTGCCGCTTACATAAACTTCCGAGATTAATGATCCGTTTAAGCCAATACCACTATCATCATCAAAGAGAAGTGCCTGTTGCCCTGTAGTATCATAGATCGCAACAAGTGGATCGGTCATGGTCCCGGCATTGGTAGAGACACCTTCGATACTTGCAAGATATGTTTTACCGGCAATGGCTTCAAAGGCGTAAAAGTCTGCAAAGTCGTTGGCCGTATGTTCACTGGTAACAAAACTACCAACCTGAATGGTCTCGGTGGTTGTGCGATCACCTGGAACGTCCCGGGCTGTCAGGTTTACCGTCACCCTTGCGGTATCGGTACCGCCCCTGCCGTCATCAACCTGATAGGTAAAACTATCCGTTCCAATAGCAGAACCAAACGCCGTATAGATCACCTGGTCGGCAGAAAATACATTATTTACATAATCAACACGACCCTGTGTGGGATTAGTAAATCCACTGGTCGTCAAGCGATCGCCGCTATCCGCATCTCTGTCGTTAGAGCCAATATTGATTGTGACACTCTGACCGGCGGTTGCACTCGCAGTATCATCTGATGCAACGGGCGGCGTATTGAGGGTCACGGTTACCGTTGCGGTATCCGTACCGCCCTTTCCGTCCGAGACCTGATAAGTAAAACTGTCGGTGCCGGTGACATTTGCAAACGGTGTATAGGTCACCGTATCGGCTGAATTGATATTGTTATTATAGACAACATTACCTTTTAAGGGATTAGTAACACCCGTTGTCGTTAACTCGTCATTGTTCCGGTCTGTATCGTTGGCACCAATCTCAATGACATTACTGCGGCCGCCAATAACATTCGCTGTATCATTGTTCGCAACAGGGGCAAAGTTCTGGAACGATACGGTTACCGTGGCCATATCCGTGCCGCCTTTTCCGTCTGATACCTGATACGTAAAACTATCCGTACCGCTTGCATTAGAAAATGGCGTATAGGTCGCCGTATCTGATGTACCAATATTATTATTGTAAAATACGCTACCCTGTAATGGATTGGTGACACCTGTTGTTGTTAACTCATCATTATTGGCGTCCGTATCGTTTGCACCAACATTAATCGTTGTACTCTGGCCCACACTGGCTGTTGCCGTATCATTATTAGCTACGGGAGCAGCATTCTGGAATGTAATCGAGACAGTGGCACTATCGGTGCCGCCTTTGCCGTCAGAGACCTGGTAGCTAAAACTATCATTGCCGCTCGCATTGGAAAAAGCCGTATACGTCACCGTATCTGCTGAACCTGTATTGTTCGTATAACTGACCGTACCCTTCAGCGGGTTTGTTAATCCCGATGTCGTCAGCTCATCATTATTGGCGTCTGTATCGTTTGCACCAATATTAATCGTCGTACGCTGACCCGCGATTGCTGTTGCACTGTCATCACCAGCAACAGGTGCAGCATTCTGGAAGGTGATCGATACTGTCGCTGTATCGGTACCACCGTTACCATCAGAGACCCGGTAGACAAAGCTATCTGTGCCACTTGCATTAGAAAATGGCGTGTAGGTGACCGTGTCAGCAGCACCCGTATTGTTCGTATAACTGGCGGTACCTTTGCTTGGGTTTATTAAACCAACGGTTGTTAACTCATCACCATTCGCATCGGTATCATTCGCGCCAATGGCAATTACTGTACTTTGACCCAGCCTAACAGACGCTGAGTCATTGCCGGCAACCGGTTTATTTTGCAGTGTTATTGTCACCGTCGCGGTATCCGTACCGCCTTTACCGTCCGAGACCTGATACGTGAAGCTATCGGTTCCCGTGGCGGTAGACAGCGGGGTATAAGTGACCGTATCTGATGAACCCGTATTGTTCGTATAGATGACACTGCCTTTACCTGGGTTGCTTACACCCGAGGTTGTAAGCTCATCGTTGTTAGGATCACTGTCATTGGCACCGATATTAATCGTTGTGCTCTGACCGACATGCGCCGTTGCCGTATCATTATTGGCAACAGGGACTGCGTTCTGGAACGATACTGTGACCGTGGCAGTATCCGTACCGCCTTTACCGTCCGAGACCTGATACGTGAAGCTATCGGTGCCACTGGAATTGGCGAACCCAGTATAGCTGACCGTATCCGCAGAGCCCGTGTTATTATTATAACTGACAGTGCCCTTGGACGGGCTTGTTAATCCTGTTGTCGTCAGCTCGTCATTATTCGCATCCGTGTCATTGGCACCAATGTTAATCGTTGTGCGCTGACCGGCTACAACTGTTGCCGTATCATTACCAGCAACAGGAACAGTGTTACTTGCAATATGTTCTATGCTAAGGGTGTATGCGTCATCATTTAGACTAATTATATCTTTACCAGTATCGGTGGGTATCTCAACCTTAACATAGTAGGGGCCGCTGCCAGTTACAGCCTGAGAAAATGTTAAATTATTATTGGTAACTTGTTGAGCAAGAGTACTGCCATCAGATGCTAAAATTGATACGTTATATCTTCCATCCGGAAGAGCGAATTGGCCATGAGTTGGTGGATTAAATGTTACATTAATTGTCCCAGCGGCCTGCTCGTTCAGTCGGAAAATATCTATATCGTTAGAGTGTGGTTCACCACCTGTGATTAAATCCGTGTCTAAATAGAGTTGGCCTGTGATTATGTTTGCGCCAGCATTAAGTTGTTGGGCATTGGCTAAGGAATTATTATTTTCAATTTCGTAAGGTCTATTGCCGTTGCCACCAACAAGTGCCCCACCTGAGATAACATTCACAGTTAATCCGTAAGTCCCGCTTGGGAATACGCCATATTGGTCCGACAAGTCTTCAACAGCAATATAATAGGGCCCATTGGATGAAACTGCTGTCGTAAAAGCAAAATCCCTACCATCGGCAACTCGGCTCAATAAGTTACCATTCTCATCCAAAACAGATATGGATATAGTATCTTGATTGTTAAGATTTGTTGGGGAGTCGAAATTTATTGATAACGCGTCGCCACTTGAAACGATAAACCCATTTGGCGCATCAAGACCAAAGCCTAGGCCTGTCCCTGTTCTATAATAATCAATATCACTAGAATTGGCCAGACTTCCAGAGACTAGTCCTCCCCGAAGGATAGTCGCAGTGCCCAAACTGTTGTTAAACTCAATTTCGTCGGCCATGTAACCAACCCTTATTTGAAAACTAAATAATTGAACGATTTAAAGGAAATACCAATTAGTTGCGACGTTACACTCGACAAACTATTGTTTGGTTCTCCCTCTCCCAACATGGACTCTCAATAAGATCTACTCCCTTCAATATAGTCGTTGTTGCGAGGTCATACAGTGAGCAATACCACAAAGAAGACCAGACAACCAACTTTGATAACCCTAACAATAAGCCAGTTCTGAAACAACAGTGTGATGAAATATGATGGGATATAGTGTAATCTTAGGTGACTTTAAAGTGACTATTTTCTCTAAGTCATTGTTTTTATTGATATTTGGTCAGATCAATCTTTTAAAATTTAACTTAGTTTCGTTTTAGCTACTCTTTTCCGCGGGAAAATGGTGAAAAAAATAATTTCCGTGGCTAATTATTATTGCTACGTCTTAGTATTCTTCTTCGTGTTAAAAGTTGGTGGGCAAGCACTGGCAAAAAAACAACTACAGCGTAGATGTCACTTTTCATACCCGGCGCCACCAAAAGTATTCCTGCAAGGGCCATCGCAATCCGTATACTTGCAGGCATGGCGGTTAAGAAATAGCCTGCAACAGATGTCGCTACCATAAACACACCGACCGCGCAGCTGAGCGTGGTAGATAAAAATGACGACCATGAAAAATAACCGTCAATCACAATTAACATTACTGGTGAATAGACGAACACCATTGGGACCATAAGTTTGGCGATACCAAGGGAAAATGCAGATAATCCTGTTCTAAAAGGGTTTGCTCCAGCAATTCCTGCTGCTGCATAAGCCGAAGCACAAACGGGAGGAGTTATTTCTGATATAACCCCATAATATAAAACAAATAAATGTGAAGCAAGCGGAGGCACTCCCAAATTTCCGAGTGCTGGCTGGGCAACAGTAGCAAGCATAATATACAGAGCCGTTGTCGGAAGGCCGGCTCCCATGAAAATGCACGTTACTGCTATCATTATTAAAGAAATAAAAAGTGTTAAATCCTGCAACGAAAACTCTGCAAGTGGGAACCAAGAAAACAGAGGCATTAATGTTTCACCAAAATTCACGGCTACTTCCGTGACCATGAATCCTAACCGGAAACCTAATCCGGTGGTATTTACAACGCCAACAACAATCCCAATAGCCGCACAAACCGCACCGACCGCAAGCGCATATTTTACACCCGTAACACAACCTTCAAAAATGTCATTCAAACCTATGCGATGCATTGGATTTAAAAAGCCAACTACCAGCGCGGAAGTGATCCCCCAAAAAGCAGCCATGTGTGGGGAGTAACCGCTGAAAAGGACGTATATTAAAACTGCCAGTGGTATAGCAGTCGGCCAGCCTTTTTTTAATACATCCCACAATCTCGGTATTTCAGAAGCGGGCATGCCTTTAAGACCGAGACGCTTCGCTTCGAAATGAACAATGGACATAACGCCAATATAATGCATTGCAGCGGGAACAAGTGCGGCTAATATAATAGTTGTGTATGGCAATTCTAAAAATTCCGCCATCACAAAAGCAGCAGCTCCCATAATAGGCGGTGTAATTTGTCCTCCTGCACTGGATGCTGCTTCGACACCACCAGCGAGATGGCCGGGATAACCCATTCGTTTCATATTAGGTATTGTTAGCGAGCCGGTGGAGACAGTATTTGCGATAGAAGATCCGGAAATAGTTCCAAAAAATGCAGAAGAAACAACACTAACTTTTGCTAGCCCACCCGTATATCGCCCTGCAAGGACGGTTGCTATATCTACAAAGAATTGTCCCAAACCCATTCGTTGAGCTAAAATTCCAAAGAGTACAAAGTGGAAAACAACCGTTGAAACAATCCAGAGTGTAACTCCATAAATTCCCTCCTCAGGGAAGTACATGCTATTTACGAATAAGTTCCAACTAACGCCTGGATGCTTTAGGATTTGAAATGGCATATACATTCCAAAAACTGCGTAAATAGTAAAAATAACGATAATTATGGGGACTATAATACCGAGAGTTCGGCGCACAGCCTCCAATAATATAACGATTAAAATAGTTCCAAATATAACATCAATTAGCGCGGGGTTACCTTGCCGTAAAACCTGATCTGGGAGTTGAAATCTTCCTCCTAGGAATTCGAAATCAATCTCATACCATGTAATCCCAACATAATACGCCGCAGAAATTCCTGCTAGCATCAACAACCAGTCCCAAATAGGAACATTAGCGTACCGCCACCAGGTATTTCTTTTTAGCGTTTTACTTGCGTCGTTTCGTATGGCTGGAAAACCTATGAACACCAATACAAAAACACCCGCCATGTGGGTTCCCATATGCCAATAATCAATAGGGACGCCAGTTCCAGCAGTTACATAATGATATAACGCAAAAACTATAGAAAAAATAAAGGTGAATTTAACTAAGAAGGGGCCAATTACCCGAGTTTGAAGTCCGGAATCGTATTTTTCCTCTAATTCCTCAGCTTTTTTTACGTCAAAATCGGTCATTGGGAACTTTACTGCTTCTCAGTCTAGTTAATACAGGAAAATAGATGCTATGGAAGTAAGGTTTTGCTTCACCCCCATAGCATCTGGAGAACAAACCTTACTTCATGCCCTTTTCTTTATAAAACTTAGCGGCTCCAGGATGAACCGGAATCAACACGCCTTTTAACGCAGTTTCTAATCGAATAGCTTTACCTTTCGAATGGCCCTTATCAAGCAAACCGCGCGTCTTTTTACTCCACAAAGCCTTAGTGATTCCATAGATCAAATCCGCCGGTTGATCAATCGACGTGACCAACTGCCCGTTAACAGCAACTGTCGATACGTCGTATTTGATCGTTTCATATGTACCCGCAGGAATCTTTGACTCAACATAATAAGGAATGATTTTATTTATCTCTTTCTGTTCTGCAGCAGAGAAATTATAGAGCTCAAACCCTTTCGTAGAACCAAGTTGAATTAATGCTGCGAATGGAGTTCCCCCTGCATAAAAGAAGGCATCTAACTGTCCATCAGCAAGACGCTGAGCACTTTGTTTTAGTCCCAACTCTTGTTCTTTAACTTTGATTCCATAATGTTTTAAAATCATCTTTACGGAAACCTGTGTACCTGAGCCGGCAGATGCCACTCCCACACGTTTTCCACTAAGCTCTTTTAAACTTCCAATTTTTTTTCCTTTGGGTAGCACCAAATGCATGTCTTCAGGATATAAGTTAGCGATAATACGAACTTTATCTTTTTTATTTCCCTTAAACTTACCAGTACCCTCATACCCCTGAGTTACACTTTGAGCTCCCGCTAGGCCCGCCTCCAAGTTGCCTGCCTGAACGGCGTTCATATTGAAAACAGATGCATTAGTAGAAACAGCAATCGCTACTAATCCAGGGACACCACAAGTACCCCCTTTTTCGCACGAACGCGCTCCCGGAGGACTTGAAATTGCATTTGCTATCAGACCTCCGATTGGGAAGTATGTTCCACCGGCACCGCCTGTTCCTATTCTGAAAAATTTCATTTCCTGTGCGTGTACTGATGTGCCGAGAATTCCAAATGCGGCCACCAATAGGGCAAGGAGTTTAAACATGTTTTTCATTTCTTATGTCTCCCAATATATTCTTTTTAGTAGGGTTTTGATTTTATACTTTTGGCACAATGATGTTTTTGTGCCAAAACGCAAATAAAAATGCGTAAAAAAATAATTTATTTTTAGCGCATCAAGAGTCTTCGTTTTTATTTGTTTTAAAATTACAAACTCAATTAATACGCCACGCTAAAATGTTTTCTATATACTCATCTATTCTAGATAGTTAAATGAACCTTGAAACCTTTTTAAAGGTGAGAAGGAAGAAATAAAAATGAATAAACCAATCCTAGCGCCGAAGACCCTGGTGCCCGAACCACAAAGTTTTATCAATTTGCCAGTTTGCACCAACTGGCGAGATTTATCGGCCGATGCCGTTATTTTTGGCGTCCCATTCGGAAAGCCTTATTTACAAAATAATTTTCCAAACGACCAAAGTCTTGCACCATTCGCATTAAGATCAGCATCAGATCGCATTATAGTTGAGCACGCTTCGATAAATATGGATTACGAAGACACACGTTCACTTGCAAACGGCATAAATTTCGTTGACGGAGGAGACATTCCTTTAGTTAATAATGATGTTTCTGCACACTATTTACAAGGAGAGGAAGCGGTACGATACGCTGTCACAAAAGGCATTATTCCCGTTACCATAGGTGGAGATGATGGCATCACTAATCCAGTATTACGAGGATTGGATGTGGCTGGAAGTATAGCGCTTATTCAAATCGACGCGCATCTCGACTGGAAGAGCGAACGCTATGGAGAAAAAGATGGATACTCAAGTCCGATGCGGCGAGCTTCGGAACTGTCCCATGTCTCGAGTATTCATCAAATTGGAATCCGTTCTTTCGGGAGTTCAACAGAAGAAGAAGTTAAAGTTGCGAGGAAATGGGGAGCTGATATCCATACCGCCCGTCAGGTTCATGCTCAAGGAATCGAACGGGTAATTAAAGCTTTACCAAAGGACGTTAAGTTTTTTATTACCCTTGATGTTGATGGCCTAGATCCATCTGTGATGCCAGGCACTGTTGCTCTAGCGCCTGGCGGTTTGCTATGGTGGCAGCTTATTGATTTATTGGATGGAATTTCAGAAAAAGGTCCTATCATCGGGCTTAATGTTGTCGAACTATCGCCAAAAAATGATTTAAACCAAATCTCTATGATAGGTGTGGGACGCTTCATAGTTGCGTTGGTAATGAGAGAGGCGCTCAAAAAGTAATTGGAGTAGATAGCATATCAGTGTCTAAAATATTTCACTTTTATCTATTAAGGAAACTAAATTCTTGGGAGTGGTAGATGACTGAAACAAATCTTGCGGCAAAGTTTAAAAAGATATCGACAGCAACACTAACAATGCAATTGTTGAAGCGGGGTATAAAATCCATTTGGATGTATGGACCAAAGCCTCTTGGGCTAAATCAAGACCGGATTGCTGGCCCTGCCTATACACTGCGGTTTCTCCCTGGTCGGGAAGATTTAAATGGTCCTGAAATCTTGAAGCGCACTGACTTAGCCCAACGGAGAGCGATCGAGGAATGCCCCCCTGGCCATGTCTTGGTTGTGGATGCACTTGGCCGCCTAGATGGCGCAGCTATTGGGGATATTCTTGCCACAAGACTTCAGGTTAGAGGAGTAGCAGGTTTAGTCAGCGATGCAAATGTGCGAGATGCCGATGGCGTACTTGCTTCTGGTTTGCCAGTTTGGTGCCCTGGAGCAGCCGCACCAGCGTCTATTGCTAATCTATCTGATGGCGAATTAAATGTACCCATAGGTTGCGGGGGAGTAGCGGTTATTCCTGAGGATTGGATTATAGCCGATAATGATGGTGTTGTAGTCGTACCAAAAAATATTGCTGAGGAAGTTGCAAGGGACGGACTTGAGCAAGAAACACATGAAGAATTTATATTAAGCCAAGTAAAAAATGGCGCCCCAATCCCAGGATATTATCCACCGGATGAGACGAACATATCTAAATATAAAGAATGGCGCAGGAAAAACTCTTAATCGTGACCCACATGGATAAGGCATCAATCAACTCCATACATCTAGGCTTATGTTAAAAATAGGAAATAAAAATATATTGAGCCATTTTCGACCTTAAACTCTGAGCCGCGGGTATGAGAGTTTCTCACTAATATATTAACCTGGGAAGAAACATTGAAATCCGTAGAAAAATTCAGTCCCATTTTAAAACAAATGCCTTTGGCTTTTTTGCTGTTGAGCTTATTAGCACAAAAAGTTTATCGGTTTCGTTAGTTTGAAATATTTCCGTTTTGCCTCACATTTCACGCCAAGCCGGAGTAAATCATCTTCTTACGGAACATGTCCTCTATCGATTTCATGGTAAAAATAACTGCGTTCTCAATAGATTATTTTAGTGTCGATCCAAAAGTTTGAGACCAGAACGCTGCGCTAAAACCTTCTATTTTGAATCTTTAGCTTTTCCACTAGGCTTCATAGAGTAAAACATTATCACGTTAGATGACCTAACTCATTCTGTTTTTCACTTGATAATATCACGGATTAATTAGGTTGGCCGCTATTTTACCCCACTCATCAGCACCTTTAGCACCTTTTCCATTACCACCGACGGCAACGGCTATTTTTTCTTCATCGACATACTCTATAATTGGCAATCCACTTTGAGTTTGGGTAACGATGCAAGTGTCACTATGCCAGTCATTGCAATGATTTAAACTAGGGATGAGCTGCTTTATAAATTCGGTAAATTCCAATCTATTTTCGGTAGAACCTTTTCCTTTGAACCACGCTTTAAGATCCTCCAATTTTTCAAACGTGGCATCGGCATCAGTTCCGATACCTATTTTTAAATATTTATTTCCATCAGGATATTCAATCGGAGGCAAAATATACGCACCGCTAATAGCGTGAATAATTGTTGGCATCTCTGAGAGTTCTTTGGTCAATGAGCCCTCGATTTTCGCCAAAACGACAGTTCGACCAAAGACCCGAAGATTCAAATTGACCGGGCTCAAACCGCATGCAGATGTAAATCCTCCAGTTGTAACGAGGACCTTTTCCCCTTTTAAACTTTCTCCAGATACGAGTTCAATCTCAATACTACTCCCACCTTTATTGATCTTGGCAACCTCGTCCGAAATTAACTCAGCCCCTGCTTTCTCAGCAAGTTTACTCTGTGCTTTGACCATTGCACGAGGACTTATATGTCCTGCAGTTTTGGTTTCTAATAGTCCATCAGCATTATCACTAACTGAAAGGAATGGAAATCTAGAATGAATGTCGGTTGCGGTGAGTTTAGAAGTTTTTACTCCGATTGTTGCGCCAGTTGCGGCGCACCGCGCGTTATAATCTGAACTAGGCTCGCCTATACCAAGATAACCTGACGGACTAAAAAACTTAATACCACTGCGGTTTTCAATATCAGAGTAGCGCTCTATCGAGTTTTTCGCTGAGACAGCCCATTCTGTTATTGGGTCAACGATCCTGGTCATACGACCTTCGTCATAGTGACTACCGAAAACTCCATTGTGCCCCCTACGATTTTCGGGTTCCTTGGGCCCAATGCACGCTACACCATCAGTTTGTTCCGCCAAATGGCGGGTCGCCGCACTTCCAAACAACCCGCAGCCAACTACTATAATTTTGTGCATAGTAAATCCATTTTATCCCCAAGCTTGGTTAGCCATTCCAGATGAAAATACCCAAAGGTGAGGTTGCTCCAGATAAATTCATTGAAGTTTAAGCAAACATAACCTTAATGTTCGACACCTTTTTGACGACTCCGCCTAGAATGTAAAATTGGTTCGGTATATCCAGACGGTTGCTCCATCCCAGAAAAAATCAGATCACAAGCGGCGTAAAAAGCATTAGTGTTATACTCTGGCGACATTCGGGTGTACTCTGTATCCAAATTGTTTTGCTCGTCGACAAGAATAGCCATTTCTCGCAAAATTCCTTCTACCTCATGTTTGGATGTCACACCATGGCGGATCCAATTGGCGAGTGCTTGAGAGGAAATACGGCAGGTCGCTCTATCTTCCATCAATCCCGTATTGTTTATATCTGGAACTTTTGAGCAACCTATACCTTGATCAACCCAACGAACAACATAGCCAAGAATACCTTGAGCATTATTTCTGATTTCATTTATTTTCTCATCTTCAGTTAAAATACGTTCTGTTAATAAAGGAATACTGAGAAGGTCATTTAACGATGTTCTTGGATACTCTTTCTTAATTTCGGATTGAATTTCCGTAACATTTACTGAGTGATAATGGAGGGCATGAATAGTTGCCGCAGTAGGGCTTGGCACCCAAGCACAATTCGCTCCAGATTTTGGGTGGTCTATCTTTTGCTCCAACATATCGGCCATCAAATCAGGCATAGCCCACATTCCCTTTCCTATCTGAGCCTTGCCTTGAAGACCACACGCTAATCCAATATCGACGTTTCTATTCTCGTAAGCTTTAATCCACTTGGTTAACTTCATATCATTCTTTGGAAGCATGGGCCCCGCTTCCATTGAAGTATGAATTTCGTCCCCGGTTCTATCCAAAAACCCAGTATTAATAAAAGCGATGCGCAGTTTGGCTTCGCGTATACATTCTTTGAGATTAATGCTCGTACGTCTTTCCTCATCCATTATGCCCATTTTAATTGTATTTGGTGTTATTTGGAGAAACTTCTCGATTTCACTAAAAACATCATTTGCGAATCTTACCTCCTCAGGACCATGCATTTTAGGTTTGACAATATATATCGAACCCGTGGTTGAATTTTTAATTCCTGATTGGCGTTTTATATCGTGTTGAGCAATTAAAACTGTACAAACCGCATCCATCAACCCTTCACCAATCTCATCACCTTTTTCATTCAAAACGCTCGGCGTAGTCATTAAGTGTCCTACATTTCGGATGAGTAGTAATGATCTGCCTTTTAGAATTAGCGGCACACCGGTTGGGGTTATTATTTCAATATCGGAGTTCAAATTCCTATTTACAGTGGCCCCCGCTTTGTTAAAGCTGGCCGATAAATTACCCTTCATCAAACCCAACCAATTTCGATAAGCCAAAACCTTATCTTCAGCGTCCACTGTTGCTACACTATCCTCGCAGTCAACTATTGTAGTGAGCGCTGCCTCAATCTGAACATCACAAATATTTGCCTGATCGGCCTTTCCAATAATATTATTGGAATCAATAATGATACGGCAATGTAATCTGTTCCTGATCAAAACGAGTTCAGTCAATACTCCACTACTATTGGATCGATATCCAACAAACTGCGACTGGTCTAATAGTTCAACTTTTTTGTCGCCGGAGAACAGAGATAGCGAATTATCAACTATAAATATTTTACTTACCTGAGACCAATTGCAGTCAACCAACGGAGCAAACCTATCAAGATGCGCCTTGGAAAATGCTACAACACGCGCTCCCCTCTCGGAGCTATATACACTGGAGCTCGCGGTATCGCCCAATACATCAGAACCATAAACGGCATCGTATAAGCTACCCCAACGAGCATTAACAGCATTAATCGTGTAACGCGCGTTGGTAATTGGGACTACAAGCTGAGGGCCGGGTATCACACCAATTTCAGGATCAACATTAACTGTTTCAATCTCGAAGTCGTCCTTCTCTGGTAACAAATACCCAATATTTCTAAGAAAACCTTGATACTCAGGAAGATCTATTTTCTTCCCATTTTGCTTTTGGTGCCAAGCATTAATTTTTTTTTGCAGGAACGCTCTCTTCTCTAATAACTTCTTATTAATGGGGCCATAAGTTCCCACAAGGTTAGAAAATCCTTCCCAGAAAATATCCGTATCCACTCCTGACCCTGGAAGAGCTTCCATCTCTAGAAAATCACAAAGAGGTTTTGCTACCCGCAAATTCTTTTTAATTATAAACTCACTTTTTGTCACTAAAGGTCCACTCTTTTCAGTTCAAACAACTAACTTTTACACATTTAAGGTTATTTTATTATCTACTTAATAAAAAAATGGTAATAATAATTCATTAATTGAGTGTCAAGCGCAATTAATCGATAGGAGGTGTTTATTTTAATAATTTCTGAATAATGCAAAAACACCTAAAGCAAAATGCCTGTTGCTTACGACGAAACTCTTTTTTCCTAACAATTAAAGGATTGGAAAACTTTTTGAAAAAATTAATAATTTGATAGAAAAATCATCAACCAAATCTAATATTCATGTTTAGAGACCAGAAAAGATAACTCTCTTTATGAACATTAATTGCTAAATTTCTAACATCTCTTAACTTACAAAAAGGAATGTGTCTCAAGACTAAACCCCAAACTCCCTTTATAAACGGCACCTCATAAATAAGACGTGTTTAGCTTTACCTTCTCAATCATCAACTTTATCCTGATATGGCGTCAAATTCGAATACCGTCCGATAACATGAACCCAATTAATAGCGGATCGAGGCTTTAATTATGAAATCAATACTTTGCGAGAAACTTGATATTCAATTTCCACTATTTGCGTTTAGTCATTGCCGAAATGTTGTCACCGAAGTCTCTAAGGCTGGAGGTTTTGGCGTTCTAGGAGCGGTAGGTCATACGCCAGAAAGCCTTAAAATTGAATTGGATTGGATTGAAGCGAATATCGACGGAAAACCATATGGCATTGACCTATTGATACCTTCCAAGATGGATCACAAGGGTAAAAATGATATGACCACAGAAGATTTAATTCGGTTGGTTCCGCCAGAGCATATTGCCTACATTAATAGTTTACTCGAAAGCCATGACATAGGTACAGCTGATCTATGGTCAGGAGAATATGGTGTCGACTACACGCATAACATGCGAGAAGCAGGGGCAAGCGACCTTTTAAATATTGCGCTCGAATATCCTATTAAGTTATTTGTAAATGCTTTAGGCGTACCCCCACAATCCGTAATTGATCGTTGTCGTAAAAACAATATCGCTGTTGGCGCTCTAACGGGAGCGAGAGAACACGCCGTAAAACATGCCGAAGCAGGGGTGGATATATTGATCGTTTCTGGCACCGAAGCAGGTGGTCACTGCGGTGAGATCTCTACGTTGGTTGTCGTTCCCGACGTTATAGAGGCAGTTAAAAGCTATAAAGACATTCACGTCCTCGCTGCTGGCGGTATTGCTACGGGCCGTCAAATGGCAGCATGTATGGCTATGGGAGCCGCTGGAGCCTGGTGTGGATCTGTTTGGCTTACCACGGCCGAGGCAGAAACAACACCAATCGTAAAACAAAAGATGCTGGAGGCAGGACCGCGGGACACTGTCCGTTCAAAAAGTCGGACGGGAAAGCCAACACGGCAATTACAATCTGCCTGGACAGATGCCTGGCAAGCAAACGAAGCCCCTGATCCATTACCCATGCCTTTGCAAGGTATCCTGTCACGCCCTCCCATGGACAAAATTGATCGCCTTGCCGCGAGTGGACATGAAGGTGCGGCTGCTCTAGCGACATACTACGTAGGACAGGCGGTAGGTTTGATGAACCAAGAGAAATCAACGCGGTCCGTCGTGTATGAATTTATGGAGGATTTTGCTGAGTCAGTAGATCGATTGGCAAATACACTAGATTAAATTTGAATGCATATGAATTAAACTTTTAAAAAGCCATAAAACCGACGATCATAGATCAGGTTAATAATACTGATTTTTATAGGGTGTAGTGCATTGAATACTTCTTGGAGGATAGGCGTAGATGTCGGAGGGACATTCACAGACTTTACATTATTTGAGGAAAAGAAAAATTACTTATTCAATTTTAAGACACCGTCTACCCCGGCTGAGCCAGCAGAAGCTGTTGGAAACGGCCTTATTTACCTTATAGAAAAATACAGTATAGATCCATCTACAATTCAGTACTTGGGTCATGGAACGACCGTAGCTCTGAATATGTTACTAGAACGACGCGCAAAGCCTATTGGCTTGATAACAACAAAAGGATTTCGAGACGTTCTGGAAATAGGCCGCCAAACCCGTCCTAATTTATATAATTATGAAATAAAAAGACCCGAGCCATTAGCAAAACGATCACACCGAGTTGAAATCCCAGAACGCATCGATGCAGATGGAATGGTGACACTCCCCCTTGATCATGAAGCAGTCGAACAAGCCGCTTTAAAGTTTATGAGAGATGATATTGATGCGATTGCTATCTGCTTCCTACATTCATACAAAAACGCAGACCACGAAATAAAAGCTGCAGAAATTATAAAAAATAGTTTTCCAAATGCATTCCTAAGTTTATCCAGTGAAGTATTGCCAGAGTTTAGGGAATATGAACGGACCTCTACAACGGCTGTAAATACATATGTTGGTCCTCGAATGCAGTTGTATATCCAAAAATTAAAAGAGCGAATTGCTGGACTTGGGGTAAAGTGCTCGCCTTATATAATCCATTCAAACGGCGGACTACTAACCATTCCGATGGCAACAAAATTTCCAGTAAAGACCTGTTTGTCTGGTCCCGCTGCTGGCGTTGTGGGTGCAACCGCCATTGGTATCGAGGCAAACCAAAAGAACCTAATTGCATTTGATGTTGGTGGAACGAGTACTGATGTATCGCTAGTACTTGATGGGAAGCCCTTTTTTACCATAGAAAGAAATATCGCCGGATTTCCAATAAAATCTCCCTCCATAGATGTGAGTGCCATTGGAGCTGGGGGTGGAAGTATTGCATGGATTGACGATGGAGGCGCATTGAAGGTTGGTCCCCAAAGCGCTGGCGCCGACCCCGGGCCAATCGCATATAACAAAGGTGGACAAGATATAACACTCACAGATGCCAATTTAATACTGGGAAGATTAAATCCGAATGCTTTACTTGCTGGAGAACTTCCCATGGATGTTAGCGCAGCAAAATTAACCCTCAAAGAGAAGATAGCCAAACCACTTGGCCTATCAGTTGAAGACGCCGCGGCTGGAATTGTGAAAATTGCAGCCGCGGGAATTTCAAGAGCTATAAGATCAGTAGCGTCTAGCAAGGGTCTGAATCCAATGGATTTTTCCCTATTTGCGTATGGAGGCGCCGGCCCTCTTTTAGGAGCAGTTGTAAATGAAGAAGTTGGTTCAAGAGTAATTGTAATTCCCTCTAACCCTGGTACTATTTGTGCTCGCGGTATTCTTCTTTCCGACAGAAGTTTTGACTTTGTGCAAACGGTTCTAGCTACATTGGAAAACAATGGTTGGGAAAAAACTCTTACAGCTTTCAAACAACTCACTTGTAAAGCAGATCATTGGTTCAAATTAGAAAATATTCCCGTACACTCACAGGTTGTGAAATATTACATTGAGGCGCGTTACTTAGGACAGAGTTTTGAAGTACGAGTTTCCCCTACTATATCTCCCAGAGAACTTACCCAAGAACAGTTTGTGGAGGCTTTCGATACAGAACACAAAGCCCAATTTGGTTACGATATCCCAAACCGGGCTATCGAAATAGTAAACTGCCGGATAGAAGCAATCGATAGAAACAACAAACCGCCTATACGCAAAAACCTTGAACCTAGCAACAACGCGCAACCATCGCAAAGATCAGTATATTGCGGTTCATTTTTTGGCTGGAAGAATGCGTTGATCTACAATCGAGATCAACTTTCAATTGGAAACTCGTTGAAAGGGCCTGCTATCATTGAGGAGATGAGCTCAACTACTTTTGTGCCACCCAATTATAATGTTTCGATAGATAATACTAATGATATTGTTATGGAAATCATTCAATGAAAGAAACCAGACGAGAAAAAACATTCGATGCTATCGAAGTTGAAGTATTTAATAATAGAGTTTCATCAATCGTGGAGGAAATGGGAGCAAACCTGGTCCGATCGTCTTTTTCCCCAAACATTAAAGAACGGCGAGATTGTTCAGTGGCCCTCTTCGATGCAACGGGGAGAGCCATTGCGCAGGCTGCTCATATACCAATTCATTTAGGTTCGTTGAAAGGTGGCGTGATATCTGTTTTAGATAATTTCGAGCCGGAGCAAATAAAACCAGGTGATGCGTTTGTTTGCAATGACGCTTATTTGGCAGGGGGAACACATTTGCCAGATATATCAATTATAACCCCCATATTTTATGACAGGGAAATCAAGTTTTTCACCGCTTGTCTCGGGCATCATTCTGATGTCGGGGGAGCCGTTCCAGGGTCTATCTCACCTGATGCATCAACAATATTCGAGGAAGGCATTAGGATTCCACCAATCAGAATAGTCCAACAAAATATTATTAATGATGATATCATGAAATTGATTATTCAAAATACCAGGGAACCAGAAGACCGTCTCCTTGATTTAAAAGTGCAAATCGCAACCAATAATCTTGGCGCTATTAGACTGAATAATCTGATTGAAAATATGGGAATAGAAAGTCTCAACAAAGCAGTTGAAGATTTGTTAGCTTACACCGACCGTAGAACTCGGGCTCTTATATCGAAACTAAAAAACGGGGAGCAAAGCTTTACCACATGGATGGATGATGATGGAGTTGCAGGGGAAAAGCTACCGTTAACAGCGACTGTTAAAGTCTTTGGAGATAAGCTTGAACTCGACTTTACTGGATCGGGACCACAATCACGAGGCGCCTATAATATAATGACTACCGGCGTAATGGCGACCGTTGCATATGCCATTAAGGCGCTTTTAGATCCGGAGTTGCCCGCAAATGAAGGATTATTTAACTCTATCAGCTTTTCCGCTCCAAAGGGCACTATTTTAAATCCAATGTTTCCTGCTGCTGTTGGAGCTCGAACAACGACTTGCCAAAAATTGTCAGGGGCAATCTTTGGCGCATTCGCTCAGCTTCTTCCAGTAGAGAAAACTATGGCATCGTGTCACGACGTCCTGGCCGGAATGGTTTTTTCAGGAAAGTCGAGAAAACATGATGGAACGTATGTTTATTTAGAAACCATTGGTGGAGGTAATGGTGCACGTTATAATTCTGACGGTATGGACGGGGCCCATTGCCACATTACCAATTCATTGAATATGCCTGTAGAAGCCGTTGAAAATGAATATCCTCTTTTAGTGAAAGAATACACTTTAATTCCTAATTCTGGGGGGGCTGGTGAATATCGCGGCGGAATGGGGGTCGCTCGTGAGATCGTTATATTGGAGGATGGGACGACGTTTTCGGGCCGAGCTGACAGTTATAAAACTAGTGCACTAGGGCACAGAGGCGGTAGTGAAGGTGGGAATTGTCGTATTGTTTTAAATTTTGCCACCAAAGAAGAACAAGTGATGACACCTAAACAAAGATTATTAACTTTAAAAACAGGAGATTCAATTCGAATGGAAACACCGGGTGGTGGTGGTTTCGGAAAGCCAAGCGATCGTAATAAAAACTCACTTATGCAAGATATAATTGACGGTCGTATAACATTTGAGACCGTCAAAGAGTTCTATGGAGAGCAATTATTAGAGGAAGTGAAGAGCCTTATTTAAAAACTAAAATATTGAAAGGGAACCTTGAGACTTATCGATATTCTCCTGTTCGACGGCGTCTAAGAATTTTCCATACTCACAATAGCTATTGTGGGGTGGTGAGTTTTGCTGCTCCAATGTTTCTCTAATCGCAAAGAGGGTGGGCTCAATCCAATCCTGGTCAACCACATAGGGAATTAGCGACATCTTAAAATACATTATTGCGTCTTCAGAATTTAAAAATGATTTACGTGTAAAGCGGTCTCCATCACAATAAAGAAAATAGCCGATATCCGAGGTGTCAAAGCCTAGTCGACGCATAACCCAAACGTATAGATCCATCTGACGTTTATATGATGCTTTCCATGGGTCATCCAGTGTGACCCCCTTCCCTTCCTTTTTAACTGAAGTACTTTTATAATCTACAATATGTAATTGCTGCGTTTTAGTATTCAGCCAGACATCATCTAGGCCACCACCAACTTTTAAATTACTTTCTTCATGAACTGTATGAAAACGTCCCTCAGCGCCATAATGTAAACTTTGGGTCCAAAGTTCAAAATTTTTATGTTTGAAGGGAATAAGATGTCCGTGACCTTGCTTCTCTAGAAATTGGTGAGTGATCCCCTTTTCTCTGCAGTCGTCAAAATCTTTCTTTAAAAGGATATCAGTTGCCTCATTTATATTGAAACCAGGAATGCTTGGAAATTCAATTTTCTTGACTTGCTGCAGATAAAAACACGCGGGGCATTTTACAAAGTTCTCAATTCGTGAACGACTAATCTCATAGGGCTCTAGGTTTTTGGGATCGAATTTGCCTCTATGGCGCTTAGCTTTTTTTGTTGCTTGTTTCATAATTATACGGACTTCAATCTATAATACGTAGCTAAACATAGCCCCTCAATAAACTGGGAGTTACAATATTTCAAAATATTCTCTTTGCTCCCAATCGGTCACCTCTGACAAAAATCTTTTGATCTCATGTTTTTTCAACGTGAGGATATATTCTACAAATCCATCACTCAATACGTCCCTATATAAATCGTCCTTTTCAAACGCCTCAACTGCTTCCATCAAACTTTGAGGTAACTTTGCGGCTGCTTCCATATATGGCGTATCAGCAAGGGCTGAAGGCTTAAGTTTGCGATGAATACCATCTAGACCACTGATAATTTGTGACATTATGTAAAGATATGGGTTTGCCGCAGGCTCCCCAACGCGATTCTCAACTCGAGCATTTGGGTCATTTTCATGGCCTAGGGCCCTTATCATTGCACCGCGATTATCCTGCGCCCAAACGATCCTGTCTGGCGCCAATGATTCCGGTTTGTACCTTTTGTAGCCATTTATTGTTGGGGTCGTAAATAGGCAAGACGCTGGAGCGTGCTCCAGCAAACCGGCCACAAATTGTTCTCCTAATTTTGATAATGGTGATTTAGGGTCACTAGATGTAAAAGCATTTTTACCGGTGTGTTTATCCAGCAGCGTCTGGTGCAAATGCCATCCACTTGCAAAGATATTAGGCAAATTTGGACGACACATAAAGCTTGCATGAAAGCCGTGTCGACGACATATCTGCTTCGTGGCAGACCTAAACAATATCATTAAGTCGGCGCTATCCATACCTGCCAAAGGTGAAAAAGTAAATTCTACTTGGCTAGGGCCAAATTCAATCTCGATAGTCCTAAGCGGCAGGCCCATTTCTAAAATATCATGTCGAATTAATTCGACTACCGGTTCCAATTCATCAAGCCGCATTTCGGAGAGATATTGAAAACCATGTGCCAATGGAGAGACCTCGGGTGCTGATCCTGGCATACCTGAATTTTCGAAGGTCAATTTCGGATCATTCATTCTAAACAAATGAAACTCTATTTCGATACCAGAAAAATAATCGAAGCCTTCTTTCCCCAATGAGTTTAAAGCGTTCCTAAGCAAAAACCGACTAGAAAATGGAATTGGGCTTCCATCAGGAAAATAAATGTCAGACAATAACCATCCTGTTTTTTGAGCCCAGGGCAGCACCTGAAATGTTGTTGGGTCTGGTACCATTATCATGTCACCTGCACCAGTAAATTGGCTCTCTCCCATGCCTGCGCCAGTCGTCCAAATAGGAAAAGCAGTTCTGTTTGACGTATCTTTAAGTAATAAGGTTGACGTCATTGAACAACCCGAAGCCAGAACACCCTCTAACTCACTGATCATGATTGTTTTCCCACGCAAAAGACCGTGCTGATCGGCAAACGAAATCCGTATTGATTCCAGATCTAATGCTTTCGCTTTTTTTAAAATCGATTTTGAAACTTCAGCTTGATCTTTTGTCCATAGACCATTCCTCTTTATGAACATTTGCTGGCCAGTGCTACCTTTAGGAGTGGTCATTTTAATCTCCATAAATTTCGTGCGAGGATCAATCATTTATCCAGCTTGAATTTTCCCGTCGGTCAACATCAGCAGCTAACCAACTTTTTTCCCAATCATCTATAGGTGCAATTACATCGATAGCTATAGGCACCTCATGCTCTCGACGAGAAAAGTTCCTCGTTTTCCGGTCTTTATGACTCCCAATAGCTTTTATTAAACTTTTTCGGTACTCGGTTATGCCAACATCGCTGGAGGCCAACACCTCACGGGTCCGGTCTTGTATAGCCCCCTGAGATTCTACGGCCCATTGATCGTGGACATTTATGTCAAACCCCATACCTGTATATGTCTCTGTTGCCTGTTCACTTTCATTATACCCATAGTTATTATGCTTACCTTTTTTGGGAACGTAATCTGGCAATTCATATAGCTCTAAACGTTGCTCTCTCATCCGCTTCTGATCGACTGGTTCTCCAAAGCTTGTGAACATAGCGTACCAGTAGCTCTTGATATCGCTGATTGGCACATGCCACTGGGTTAATGTCATTTCATTACTCAACGGAATATGAATAGCATTAGGGAAAACCTGATTAGTTACTCGCACATGCATCCCCCTGTTATCCAAATTTCGAAGCGCTATTAATCGGTGACCAAAATCAGTTTTTTCAACTTTTATTTCCGGTCGATAAAAGTTACGCAATAATTTCGTCATCGGGATATCGTTCACATTATCCCGAAACTGAAGTCCGTACCCTTCTTCTCCATCCTCATCTTCAAGAAATCTATGAAGAAAAGAAGCATGCGCTGGATCAATTCCTACCTCTAATAATTGTAGCCAGTTACAGTCTACTAAGCCTTTGAAAGCAAAGCTGTGGCTATTAGGGGCTGTCAAGCAATCTAAATTGGGGAGCTTAGGCAGAGCTCCCTTGCCCATAAATCCAAAAATAACACCATTTTTTTCCACAACAGGATAAGAGACTTGCTTAACTCGTTTGTATAAAGTGCTTGAATCCGGTTCTGCAGGTTGTTCAATACACTGCCCGGTTACGTCAAACAACCAACCGTGAAATGGACATCTAAGGCCACCATGTTCCAAGCGACCGTAACATAAATCTGCACCTCTGTGAGAACACGTCCGGTTTATTAGTCCCAGTCCTTTTTCAGGATCACGAAATAAAACCAGGCGTTCTCCTAAAATATTGACTGGCCGAACAGGACGCGCTCCATCTAGCTCCTCCGATAAAGCAACAGGTTGCCAGTAGGATCTCAAAATGGCTCCAGCAGCTGTACCTGGTCCAATGCAAGTCATCAGTTCATTTTGCGCAACACTTGCCATAGTTTAACCTTCAAAATGCTTAGTGTTCAACCAAACGCCATTACTAGGTCTTGTATACAACACTGGGAAGCGTATGCGAAGTAGTTCAATCTTTTAAATAATTTTCCCTCATTCAGAAGAAATGGACCCATACCCAACAATAATATCTTCCAGTGAGGAAGGTGATTTAAAGCTCTTTGAATGAACTGAAGGGTATATGACTATCACTTATTTTAGAATTATAAAGGAACTATTTTAGTGATATACAGGGAAGTTCGCTCGGTTATTTTTATGATGGTCAATCTGCCTCTTCGAGTCAACGCAGGATAAAAATGATACCAACTGCCACGATTAAAAAACGAATGCCGTTTTTGACGATATCGCCGCAAAAATTACAATAATTTTTGCGCACCTTCCCATAGGTTCATCACGATTTGTTCAGCCGAAATAGGTGATGCAAGCTTCGCTGACTGTCCTGCCCAGGCTTGCATTCCATCTAGATTATTCTTTTTCACTGCGTCGTCCCTCATTGCCTTCGTAAGGTTTCTTTGGATAGGATATGGAGCGGGTTTAGGAGTATCTTGTGCAGTTGCAGCCATCGCATATCGGGTTTGGATACTTCGTCCCAAACGGCCCGAAAAAACCCGGCTCACGAGAGTATCTTCCGGCTCCGCTTCACCAATCGCATCTGCCCACGCATTCGGTATTTTGGCTTCAGGAGAACGAAGAAAACCGGTTCCAATCTCAACAGCTGATGCACCCAAAATTAAAGCAGCAGCCACCCCCCTTGGATCCCCAATTCCGCCTGATGCGACCACCGGCACCTTCACCGCATTGCTCACAGCTGGCAGGAGAGAGAATAAACCAATCATATTTTTATCAGCATCCGCTGCATTAAAAGCCCCCTTATGGCCTCCCGCTTCCATACCTTGTGCGACAATTACATCTGCACCTGCTCGTTCCGCCTGAAGCGCTTCAGCAACTGTAGTCGCTTTGGCGAACCATTTTATACCTTTGGCTTTAAAGCGCGCGACAAACTCTGGTGGGTATAGCCCCATAATTGATGAAATAACTGCCGGTCCCGCCTCTAACATAGCCTCACACTGGCTAGGGAAATCAATTAGCGGAACATCAACATCAGTCTCCGAAACAGCTGGCCCCCAATTCCCCAAGAAATTACGCACTTCCGTTTCATGCTGCTGATCTCGAATTGGATCTGGGTCTGGGATCCATGTATTCAATTGAAAGGTTCCATTCGAACTAGCTCGCATATCAAGAACCCAACTCTTTATTTGATCAGGGGTCATTAATAAAACGCCACACGAGCCCATTCCTCCACCGCTGGTAACTGCGACAGACAACGGAACTGGGGTAGCGCCAGGCATTGGTGCTAATATAATGGGCGCTTGAAGGCCATAATCGTCAGCAAATGAGAGCGCTCGTCTTAAGGCGTCTTGAGTATCAGTCATTTGAGTCCTTTAATTTTGATCTGTTTACTATTGTCTTTGCAAATATGTATTGGCTTCTTTTATAATTTTTTATTTGATGAAAGATTATTTGCTTCCCCATGGACAAATCTGACACCCCAACAACCAAAAAGATATCCGTTAATGCAATAAAACTGTACTTCCAATTATTAATTTTATGTTCGTCAGCAAAATCGGTTAAAAAAATAGAATTGAGAACAAACTCTATTACCTGTTATTACTTATTTACCTGCTTTAGGATGATTAAGTATCGTAGTTCCTGTAGGTAAGACCAGAAGGATTTCTGGGTATAATACTTAAATTTAATTCGGATACAGTTCAAATGGCTAGCCCTGTACAATATTATTACTCCGCCTATTCTGCATACGCATATATTGGGCATCAATATTTCGAAAGAATTGTTAAAAACTCAGGACGCCGGATTGATCATAAGCCATTTAATCTTATTAAATGTATAAATAACATTGGAAGTCAGCCTCTATCTGAGAGGACAGAGGCAAGTTTGGAGTACTATTTCAAACGCCAACGCGACCGATGGTCTGAGTTCAGGAATGTAGAAATGCCAGGACAAACGCCAACTAGTCATTCAAATGCAGCAGACTTGGCAGACCGAATTCTTATAGCAGGTATTTTTTCAAAAAAAAATATAGACGACTTAGCCTTCAAGTTTATGCTCGATCACTGGACAAAAAACACAGATTTAACAAATGAAAATCAGATCAAGGAGATTTTAATTTCCGAAAACTTTAATGCTGACGAATTGCTAGAAATAGCAAGCACAAAAAAAGTTATAGATGCCTATGAACAAAATACAGAACAGGCAATAGCCCTTTCCATATTTGGGTCACCAACATATTTTGTCGACGACGATATGTTCTATGGCCAAGATAATCTGGAACTTGTAGAGCGCGCACTTCAAAAGCCATTTAAAAAATAATGATACGCAACATGAGAAAACTGGCTCTGCAGCAACTGAGCGATTACCGGAATAATAACCCAGGCACATGCTTCGATGACTTAAATTTTATGTTAGATATGAATTCTGCATATGAATTACAAGATACGGTTACAGATCTTCGGGTGACCGAAGGCGAAGATATTATTGGTTATAAAGTAGGATGCACGGGTTCAGGAACCATAGGTCAATTTGGGATGAAAGGCCCGATACGAGGAACGCTGTTTGCCTCTGAACTGCTGAGAAATAAAGCTGAACTAGACTTTAACTTGTTTAATAACCTCGCTATTGAAGGAGAGATGGCTGTAAAAATTGGTGCTAACGGAGAGATCAACTCAGCTTTCCCAGTTATTGAGTTACATAATTTTGTTTTCCGAGCACCAATAAAAACACTATCAGAACTTATTGCTAATAACGGCTTTAATGCGGGCGTTGTTTACCCCAACCTTACCTGGCAGAAATCAACACGCTATATAAATCAATCTGCTCAACTATCAGTTAAAATTAATTCTGAAGTCATTGCCGTAGGCGACCTCTGGCCACTTCCTCAAGGGCCATCTGGTTCTATTGAATGGTTGGAAGACAATCTTAAAAACTCGAACCACTCTATTTTTTCTGGGAATATTATTCTAACCGGAACCTCATTAGGTCTCTATCCGGTTCAACCGGGTGACAAAATTGATATATCTATCAATAACGAGACAGCTGTTAGTTGTAAGGTCTCGGCTAAAACTAAAATGCCAAACACATAATAAGCGCTTTAGACTTTATTAATATCTTGTCGAGAGGTGTATCCAACTTTTATACTTGGCTAACGTTTTAATAATTGTTTTGCCGAAGGGATATCCTTTGATTCAGATTGTCGATGCTCAAATTCATCTCTGGGGGAGCGGATTACCCAGCAATCAGTCTCATATTCAAGTTACTTCTTTCACTCCGGGTGAGGCCATTGCATTAATGAATGAAAATAGCATCGACGCAGCAGTCATTCATCCTCCGAGCTGGGACCCTAATTCAACAGAAATGGCACTCAGAGCAGTAAAGGAATTTCCAAATAGATTTGCAATAATGGGTTCTTTACCTCTTGATCAATCAGGGTCGCGGAGTAGAATCAAAGATTGGAAGAAGAATGGCATGCTGGGTCTTCGCTATACCTTTCTCTCCGATCCTGTCCGTCAATGGGTTGCAGATGGAACACTAAATTGGTTGTGGGAAGCAGCAGAATTGGCGGATGTCCCCATATCAATGCTGGCCACAGACTCTCTTGAAATACTTGGCGATATTGCTGAACGGCATCCTGGATTGAGATTAACCATTGATCATCTAGGAGGCAGGGGCGGCACTACGACACTTAAAGATGCAGCATCCATGACGCATATCCCTGAGTTATTAAAATTGGCAAAACTACCAAATGTAGCTGTCAAAGCAACAGGAGCGCCGGGTTATTCGAGCGAAGCTTATCCTTTTCCGATGATGCATACCTACCTTGAAAAAATTTATGATGCTTTCGGTCCACATCGAATGTTCTGGGGAACCGATATAACAAAAATGCCGTGTTCCTGGAAGCAATGCGTTACCATGTTTACAGAAGAAGCATCTTGGCTTAGGACTGATGATCATGAACTTGTGATGGGTGAAGCCCTTTGCAACTGGTGGGGTTGGAAAAGATAACACTAGCCGAATAAAGAAGGAATTTATTCTGAATGAGTTTAAGAAATATAAATCAAGCGCCTGTTGCCGTCATAATAGGCGCAACCTCAAAATGGCAATCTGACGGCCGTAACACCAAAATGGCTCATGGGAAAGAAATAGATGACAGCGAAATTCCAATCGGCATCCGATGGGGTGTAGGTGGAGCGATAGCACAAAAATTTGCACAGGAAGGTTTCTTTACTGTTTTAACAACACGCAAAGAGTCAAATGCAACTAGCCTAGAAACCGCAATTAACAAACAGGCCGGGGCATGCATGATTGTTGAATTGGACCTTGCATCAGAAGCATCTATACACTCCGCCTTCACCCAAATTCGCAATCAGGCGGGAGACCCCAATGTTTTAATCTATAATGCGGGTTATTTGGAAGGACGCGACCTTCCGGCAGATAAAGAACTGCTCGAATATATTGAAGTTGAAATGTTTGATACAGCTCATCATATCGCAAGCAGAGGTCCGTTTCTGGTAGCAAAGGAAGTTTTACCTGCCATGAGAAAAAAAGGTGAAGGGTCTTTCTTTTTCAGCAATAATTCCAAATCATTACGCGGGACAAAGCGATATACTGGAGAGTCATTGTACTATCCAAGGGTAATGATGCGAACGTTATCCCAAGTTCTGACAGAAGAGTATTCCGAACATGGCATACATGTCGCCAATATTGTGATTGATGGGTTAATTGACTCGCCCGGAACACGAGCTTTACCAAAGGCACAAAAAAATCCAGCCGCGATAATTAACCCAATAAAGATTGCTGAAGCATTCTTTTATCTGCACACACAGGACCGTTCGTGTTGGACACATGAACTTCAATTAACGCCGTTTCCAACTAAACCCAGTTTCTGATAAAATAAATTCACTGTCCAACCCTTCCTCGGAAGTACAGTTGTTCAAAATTTTTAAAATGAGAGACACTCGTACAGAAATGTTTCAGCTAATCCAGCCTCTGAACCCAAAAAGTATACATGCCCGAGAAATAGTGAGGATTTAATTGCTCAAAATTATGCCATGCATCAAGAGAAAAAAGACTATCTGGGCCTTTACCCCCTGCTGACACGGCTTGTTTTGTATTTTCATCTACTGTTTCAAAGCCACAAAAAACTAAGTCTAACTCGTTCAGCATATTTTTAATTTCTATCAGGGTAAAAGTATGTTCTTGAACATGAAATAAAAGATCTCTTAGTTCGCTGGTTGAGAAGAAATCTGGATATCTTGCTAGTTTTTCAAATTCTACGCCGGCGATATCTAAAATTTTATTTCTGTAATCATATATTTTTTGATTTGTGATAGGTCGTTCTAACTCACCCATATTTTCTTTTACTACAGATAAACCTGCGCGAGCCAAGCTACTGTAAAGCCCCACCCTCATCAGCCCTTTGGGCTTTAAACATCTTTTCAATATTCTCCATCCCAACATAGGATCACTCATATGGTGTAATACACCCGTTGTTTCGATAACATCGAACCTGTTTTCCCAAGAGATCAAATCAAGGATATCACCATGCAAATAATTTATATTTTCGATATCTAATTCTCTAGTTTGCCTCAACGCAAAACTAAGACTACTTAAACTTAAATCAATTGCGGTAATATAACTATTAGCATAACGGACAGCCGCTTCTATAGAATGTTGGCCTGTGCCGCAACCGGCGATCAAAATCTTTAATTGGTTCGACGAGTCTGGACCATTTGACAGAATTCGAATGCCTGCCAGATTTATAATCTCTGATATCGTCATCGATTTTTGCAGTATTCCAATATTTACCCATCGTGGATAAGGGTTGTCTTCATACTGCTCCTTTACAGCAACAGAAGTATCTTCCGTTATTAAATCTATACTTGGTATACTGTCTCGCAGAGACAATTCATAATCGATATGGTGAACCTGCCTTAAAAACAAGTCGGTCATATGGACCGGAGCTTTTAAATTCCGGCTCCAATTAAATTTATGCAAAGGTCTATAACTAGCTAGACAGGCTATATGTCTCCAAGGCACGGACGCACCTTCAGAAACTACATCAGATATAAATTGTTCTAATTGTCTGAGTTTTTGAGTTTCCTCTTTGTCCTCTCCATAAATATATTCGTTAGTAAAACAATGCAGCGCCAAAGAACATTGTATCGCGAGATAATTATTATTTGATGTTTCTAAATTATCATGCAGCAAAAATGCTTTTCGCAAACGCCGCAATAAGATTTCAAAAATTATATTGGGAATCGGACATAGTTCAATAATTCTAAGAAGCAGCGGTGTTTCAAGTAATACTGAGATGACCCTTTTTAGTTCAGAATTGAATGAAGATTGTGTTTCAATTCTGGATATCTCTAATAAATTTTGTTTTTTCTCTAAGAGTCGTATTATAGAGCTAATAATCTGACTGGGTCGGATTAAATTATTTTTGTCTAAGATTTTTATAAACCGCTTCGCTGTTGCCTCTGTATATTCTTCATAAGCAATAGACTTCACGCTTTGCCAATACTTTTGCCAAACAATGGGGTCTGCCGGATTTATGGAAATACAGCGTTCCAAGATGGTTATACCGTCTTCGTGTCTACCACGATCTTGCAACAAAGCCCTCAAACACGTTAAGGCAGTTTCGTCAATTGGGGAAAGCAAGAGGGCCTTTTGGAGATTTATAAACGCTGCATCAAAAAAACTTCGTTTTGAATATGTTATCCCAAGCAAGGCATAACCGTGGGAGGACCTTGGATATGCGTTAGAGAAAGCAGAAATCTTTTGTAATGTATCTTCTGAGTGATCTGAAGAGCACAATTCAACCATGGCCTGCAACTGCTGATAAAATAAATGATTTTTTTTATCGACATTAATTTTTTCAAATGATGTTTTATCGATCACTGTCATCCAGCCTTTTTACACTCACAATTATCTCTTAAACAGATAAACCAAGGGAAAATTAAGGGATAGTTTTTTTCACATTCATCTCTCTGTATAAAATAAACAACCCGGCCAGAACGACTAGCAGCGCTCCGATTATTTTACCAAGATTGGGGATATCCCCCCAAACTACATAACCAATACCAGCAGCATAAACCAACGAAAGATATTTAAATGGAGCAACCGTTGCACCAGGCGCAAATAAAAGAGCCTGTATGATTAGTAGATGTGAAAAGCTCACCATGATACCAGCGGCAGCAAACAAGCCTATGTCACTCCAGTTTGGCAAACTATAACCAAAGATTGGTAGACTTAGACCTCCCGTTAAAACGGCGACTAGCATCGAATAAAATAAAATTGAAAGCGATGTGTCTCCCCCTTTCATTCGTCTGGTGACTATATCTCTCATAGTGACCAATAAGGCAGTAAACAATGGTATTAAAAAATAAACCCACACCCCTCCCTGCCCTGGCTGAATAATTAGGAGCACACCGCAGAACCCAACAAAGACTGCACACCACCGTCGCCAACCAACCCTCTCACCCAAAAATGGTACCGATAGAGCAGTCAGCAAAATGGGACTAAGAAATATTATCGCTAAAGCTGTCGCTAATGGCAAAAAGGCAAATGACAGAACAACAAAAACCGATGTGGCTGATCCTAAAACAGCACGCAAAAGTGTACTCTTAAGACTTCTTGTTCTGAGTAATTTAATATCACCGGCCCAAAGAACTAAAAATATTATGGGTAAAAATGTAAAAATTCCCCTATAAAATAAAATTTCTCCTGCGTGATAGGATGAGGTCATCCATTTCGTAATTGCATCCTGACTTGTTAGAAGTAAGGATCCAATAATCATGCAATACGCACCTTTTGCACCATCGGATAAATTACGGAACATTTCTCGGAACCTTTTCTGCAATGGATCAGTAACGACCAAATCTATTGAAGTCGTCGCTTACTGACAAAATCCTTTTTGAAAAGCGATCGCATCCCTCTACCCAAAACAATTGCTTCCTATCCATTAGCCACAGCATCAATTAGGGCCGCTGTTTCTGAACACTGGTTTCAATTATTTTCATTACTAAATCATTGAAACTTAACAGGTTCCGATCCGAAAATGGCTAATTATTGTTTTGATATGCCTGCTTTACCATCTCTTAACAGAAACTTTTGCACCTTACCCGTTGCCGTCTTTGGTAGATCAGAAACAAAACTAAACCACTGAGGCGTTTTGAAATGAGCGAGACTACTACGAACATGTGTTCTTAGTTCTTCTTCACTTGATGTTTTCCCGGCCTGTAGCACCACGAAGGCGTGAGGGGCCTCGCCCCATTTGTCATGAGGCATACCTACAACCGCGACTTCTAAGACGGCAGGGTGGTGTAAAAGACATCCCTCCACTTCAACGGAAGAAATATTTTCGCCCCCACTTATAATAACATCCTTAAAGCGGTCGCGTATTTCAAGATATCCATCGTCATGCACAACCGCCGCATCTCCCGTGTAAAACCAACCATTTTTGATGGCAGCCGCGGTCGATTCCGGGTCATTATAATATCCGGTCATGACTACGTTACCTCTAACAGTTATTTCTCCAAGTGTTTCACCATCCTTTGCAACCTCAATACCGTTTTCATCGACGACTTTAAGCTCTCCCGAACTCACTAACTCGATCCCCTGTCTAGCTTTTACTTTTGCCCGTTGTTCGATAGTTAAATCCATGTGGCTAGCTCTCGGTTCACAGATTGCTATCAAGGGGGTTGTTTCTGTTAATCCATATACATGAGTTAACTCCCAACCTAGATCTCTCTCTACAATTTCTATAGTAGCAGCGGCCGGTGGAGCGCCTGCGGTGAATAGTCGAATACCTTTTGGTGCAGTAGCTCGTAACGCCTCAGGAACATTGGTTATGCTAATTAAAACCGTAGGTGCTGCACAAAACATCGTGACTCTCTCACGCTGTAGCAGTTCATATATAGTACTCGCTTCTACTTTTCTAAGACAAATATGGGCCATACCACGCGCGGTATTTATCCAGGTAAACGTCCAGCCATTCGCATGAAACATCGGCAAAGTCCAAAGGTAACGGTCCTCTGGCGTCAGATGATGATGCACAAGGGTTCCCATTATATTCATGTAGGCGTTCCGGTGCGTAATCATCACCCCCTTTGGTCGTGCTGTTGTACCACTGGTATAGTTGATTGTTATCAGATCATCTTCAGCTATCTCTACAACCTCGTAAGTTGCATCACTGCCAACTAAAAGACGTTCATATTCCTTCCAACCATGTTTCTTTCCCTCTAGTGCAACGTATTGTTCCACTGCCAGCAACTTTTCTCTTACGCTGTCAACAGCATCGAAATAATCGGGATGCACACATACAATTTTCGATCCACTATGATTTATTATATATTCGAATTCTTCTGCAGAAAGGCGATAATTTATAGGTACCAAAATTGCCCCAATTTGAGGAACAGCATAATAAGCCTCGAGGTGTGAATGGCTATTAGGTGCAATGTATGCCACACGATCCCCCTTTTTAACTCCCATTTTTTGAAGTGCACAAGACCACCGGTCACAACGATCAAAAAACTGTTCATAAGTTAAGCGCAGATCACCATCCACAACAGCTTCATTCTTGGAATATAAACGCCTCGCACGACGAGCGAATTCAATGGGACTCAAGGCAACTTGCATAATTACACCCCCTTCTAGTTTCGAAGTACCAACAATTGTCAGCAGTATTATAATTATAGAAAGACAATACCAACTTTGCTTGATACTCAGCAACGAATTTAATTGGGCTTGACCGGTTTTCGTCCTTCTTTTCGTCCGTAGACTTCAAAATGTTCAATGGCGGCTCTTCTCTGCTCACCATGAGGCAGTGCACCAAATGCGGCATATAAGTCAGGATTAATATCAGGATGCAGATAATATGGGACGTCAAGTTTTCGCCCGATGATCGCGAAGCAAGGACCATTCGGATGATCAACCTTATCAAAATTCACTCGAAGATTCACAAAACCTAATGTTCTCAACAACGCCATTAAATCTTGTTTATATATCCAATACGAGTATGCCTCAGTCCCTCCACAAAATCCTTTCCACCCGAGTGCTTTTCCATATTTTTGCCTAACGGTCCGAATCCTTATTCCATTGAATTCCTGAGTTTTAGTGTTTTTTATATCCCATTTCCCCCTTGCCAAATCACGTTTTGTGATTGGTGACCATTTCTCCAAATCTTCTTCAAAATAATGCGTCCAAATAAAAATGCTATCTGTATGTTTTGATAGTTTTTCCAAAAGTCGAATAGGTTCCGTCATATGATAAAGAACGCCGCATGCTACAATCAAATTAAAATGCATATTATCTAATTCAACTTTTGAAAAATCACCTAGTAAAAATTTTGCTTTTAACCCGAGGAAATTTTTTACGGTTAAGCAACGAAGAAACGCCCCATAATTACCTTCAATAGAGAGAAGTTCTGCACCTGCTTTTTCAAGCATAAATGTATGACCTGCCTCGAGAGGTCCCAGTTCTAATAAATGTTGACCCTCAATACTGCCCAGTTCGTGTAATAGCCATTTTATTCGCTCATCGTCGAACCCTTCAAAGGACCCCGTATAATCTACATTTGGTATTTTGGTGGACCAACAAGCTTCAAATAAACTAAATGGATTACGTTCAAGCGGTTTATCGGAACTAAAATGAGCCAAATACTGTTGAAATCTACTCTTTTTTTTATTTTCAAAAAAATAGACACAAGCCCTAGCTATTGATTTCAATTTTTTATAGAGGTCCTGAGTGTTTGGTTTTAATGCAAATCTATTCACAATAACTTTCAGATAAAAAATAAATCAATCCGCCTTTTATTATACTTCTCTTAAACTGCTACGGCACTCTCACCGTCCCCAAGCTGAACTTGAGCTGGTTTGTTGTTCCCTGTATCGCACCTATTAAGCCTATTTACCAATAGTATTATTCTGATATGTAGTTATTAATTTTGATGAAATACCTCCACACCTTATAAACGGATAAGAAGTCTTATCGATGCTTTCGAAAAATTATATTTATTTGCATGATTTGTTCGGTTTTTATATGATAGATGCCATATCGAAAGCCCAACTTGGGAAAGATATGCCTTGAACATTTCTGATAATATAAAGGGCGCTCTAATAATGAGCGGTAGTATGCTTGCTTTCGTTTTAAACGATGGGTTAATGAAAATTCTTTTTGCTGATTGGTCTATTTACCAAGCCATTTTCCTCCGAGGATTACTCACAATACCATTGATGCTATTCTTTGCCTGGAAAGCAAAGCAACTTTTTGTTAAACTTTCGTCTTCCGATTGGAAGTTTATTGTCATTAGGACACTTTCTGAAGTTGGGGCTGCAATATTTTTCTTGTCGGCATTAGCCCATATGCCACTGGCTAATGTGACTGCTATTTTGCAGGTCTTGCCTCTTGCGGTGACTATGGGTGCTGCCATTTTCCTGCGGGAATCCGTTAACTGGAGACGTTGGCTAGCTATTTTTATTGGTTTCGTTGGAGTAATGATTATTGTCCGACCTGGCATGGAGGGGTTTTCTGTATATTCAATATCTGCCCTGTGCGCTGTTGCGTGTATAACCGTGCGCGATTTAACTACGAGCCGCCTTTCATCAAAAACGCCATCAATGTTTGTCGCCTTGATAACTGGCATTGCCATAACAGTTTTAGGCGCTGTAATGTTACCCACCGTTACATGGAAACCTATTTATGGGTCTCATTGGCTGATCTTAATAATCTCAGCGATAGCAATCATTTTTGGCTATTTATTTAGTGTTATGGCAATGCGCTATGGGGATGCCAGTTTCATAGCACCTTTTCGATACACAGCTATGCTCTGGGCAATTATTATAGGTATTTTATTGTTTAATGACTGGCCGGATCAGTTGACGCTTATGGGAACAACAATAATAGTTGCGACAGGAATATACTCGTTTTACAGAGAAAGACTGCAACGGGTCGCCTCATAAATAAACGCCTCCAAAAAAGGAACTATTGATTTAAATTTTGATCAAAAGCCATTTCTTTGGGTCAATAAGTGATTTTGACTAATATCTCTAGTAGAGTTCTCACAATTTTTGTGGTCGGTAATATTCTAAACTGGAAAAACATTTTATTTTTGATAAATTAACTTAATTGGAGCTAGATAGTCTGGGTGACAAAAATGAATACTAAAGGCATTTCAACGAATAAGACAGATAATCATTCATCCGCAAAATATGATGCTATAGTAATAGGTGCGGGAATGTCCGGTCTCTACCAGCTCTATAAATTACGTTCTTTAGGGTTTAGAGTTTTGGTTATTGAGGCAGGTTCAGGTGTTGGAGGAACCTGGTATTGGAACCGCTACCCTGGCGCTCGATTTGACTCAGAAAGCTACTCATACGGATATTCATTTTCGAAAGAATTACTTGATGAATGGGATTGGAAAGAACATTTTTCAGGTCAGCCGGAAGTAGAGAGATATTGTAATTATGTCGCTGACAAATTTGATCTAAAAAAGGATATTTGTTTTTCGTCGCGGGTTTCGTTCGCACATTATGAAAAATCAAACAATTCTTGGTCCGTCGGGACCGATAGCGGTCAAGAGTTTTCCGCACAATTTTTGATAACGGCGATTGGATTACTTTCAACTCCTACTATGCCAAGATTTGAAGGAATTTCTGACTTCAAGGGTTCGTGGTGTCACACTGGGTTGTGGCCCAAAGAGGGTATTGATTACAAGGATAAAAGAGTCGCTGTGATTGGAACTGGTGCTAGTGGTGTTCAAGCAATCCAGGATATATCAAAAACTGCAAAAAGTTTGACCGTATTTCAAAGGCGTCCCAATTGGTGCACCCCTCTTCACAATGGCCCTATTTCAAAAAAAGAAATGGAGGAAATCAGAGCTGGGTATCCAGAACTTTTTGATCACTGTAAAAAAACGGCAGCCTGTTTTATACACACAATAGATCCTCGGGGAACGTTTGAAGTTTCAGAGGAGGAACGTTTAGCTTTCTATGAGAGTTTATACGCCGGACAAGGTTTTGGTATATGGCAGGGTAATTTCCGAGATATGCTGACCGATGAGCAAGCCAATAAACTAATGTCAGATTTTGTTGCTAAAAAAATTAGAGAGAGAGTAGAGGATCCTATAACAGCAGAAATGCTTATCCCAAAAGACCATGGATTTGGAACCCGGAGAGTACCCCAAGAAACATTTTATTATGAAGTTTACAACCAACAGAACGTAAAATTGGTCAGTATGTTAGATGACCCCATTCAAAAAATTACAGAAAATGGGATCCAAACACGATCCAATGAGTTCGAATTTGACGTAATAATATATGCTACCGGATTTGACGCAGTTACTGGAGCGTTTAATCGAATAGATATACGGGGAGATAACAACGTTACATTAAAGGATAAATGGGCAAAGGGACCAAGAACATTTATAGGCATGATGGTGGATGATTTCCCCAATATGTTCATGATCTTGGGACCGCATGCTGCACTGGGTAATAATCCTCGCAGTATAGAACACAACGTTGAGTGGATAAGTAACTTTGTAGATTACATGCGAGAAAATAATTTGAATGGCGCTGAGGCACCTATCAACGCGGTTGATGAGTGGCACGAACTTGTAAGCGGAAAAGCGGAGAGTTTGCTATCCAATGAAGTAGACTCATGGATGACGGGAATAAATTTAAATGTTGAGGGAAAACAGACCCGGACCGTCGTGCGTTATACTGGCACCGCTCCGGAGTATAGGGCTCGTTGTGATGATGTTACTAGAAATTATTTCAAAGAATTGCATCTTTTTTAATCTTAGTCTCAAATTTATTTGTTTTCGCGTCGCATAGTTCCTTTTAACCACAGTCAAAACGACCATGTAAACAATTTCAAAGTGTAAAAACGGAAAATGCGGTTTTAATTCTGTTCTTCCAATGCACGCACCAAATCTGGAAACGTGTCGACTATAATGTCGTGTTCTGGATTTGGTTCGGGATCGGGTGGCCCAGCCGGGCCCCATTCGTTTGGTCTTTTAACAAAAGCGGTTTTAAACCCAACTGCTTTCGCCGCATCGAGATCGAAATTATGACATGCCACCATACAAATCTCTCTTGGTTCAAGCTGTAACCACTTGGCAACTGTTTTATAAGGTTCGGGTAAAATTTTATATTTTCCAATTGCCTCGCATGAAAAAATCGCGTCCCAACACAACCCATTTTGCCGAGCGGTATCGATTATTATTCGAAAACTTAAAATAGTGAATGAACAACAAATAAATTTACTTTTTAGCTCAGACAATGCATTTGGGAAATCTGCCCAAACCTTGAATTCATGTGGAGTATTCCATGCAATAAAGCGCCGCTCTTCTTCAGAAAAAATATCTAATTCATATTCTTTGCAAAGCTCATCCAAAACAAGCTTATGCGCATCATCGAAGTTATACTTCGGTGTTTCTATTTTTCCTTGGTTGAGTATTTTTCCAAGAGATCTCCGGCGCAGTTCATTGGCTATTACATGCCAGTCTTTTTCTATTTTGTACTTTTTCCCCGTTTCGGACAGAGCGCTATAGAAACCAGAATGCCAATCTAAAATCGTTCCGCCAGTATCAAACGTTAGAGCTTTTATCTTTTCGTCAACCATCTAATTACCCCTATATTTAATAATCACTATATTGCTCAAAGAAAATCCAGGTTCTTGTCGTCAAAACGGAACTCCAGTTGACTTAGATTATTAAAAACAAAATACTCACTAAAGCAGTATACCTAAGAATGATCAAATTATATTAATTTTGATCTGCACATGGAAAACTCTCTTGAAGAGCCTTACTTACCAGACTGGTTGCCGTGAAATGGCGTTTTGTTGGATTTACTTTCAGCCACGCAATGACTGGGTCCATCACTTCTCCTTGGGTTATTTTTTTGTGCAGGCACCACCGATATCCGAGGTGTTTGTTGACGTACTCATCTTTGCCGCCAATGATGTTATCTGTTTGCTGGGCGTCTACAACCCCTATAATGTACCCTGAACAAACACCCTGCGGACCATTTTTGTCGGCCGTGCAAAACTTTAGTAATTTTTCACCCGTGCTAAACCCCGCATTCGCGTTGGAAATTGCTGTGGCTAATATCACTGTTACAAGCAATAGTTTTAAAGTTCCAAACATCTACGTTAATGGGCCTTCTCAGATAGATCGTGTATAACGATTTTGGCTTGCCATATACATTCCAAAAGGCGCTCCTTAACGCCAAGATACAGACCATCTTCCAAATCGCCATTATCAAGATATAGCTTAAGCGCGTCTCTGTTCTGTACGTCCATATCCAAAAACGCTTCATCAATAAAACCCAAGACATCGCCTACAAGGCTCAATGTCCATATCTCAGGATCAAAATTATCATTAGAGTTCGACAATTAAAAAACCTTTATCAACTGCGGTGTACAATTAAGCCATTCTGGTTGTTATTATTCTACGGAGTTAACTGTTTTATAGATCGTTATGACTAATTCACAAGTATAATATTTATTGAACTAGAATAGACAAATGATAATGTTGAGGTGCAACTATAACGACTGAAGTTGTGTAACGGATTCGGTTATATACTAGGTTGTGAATGCCGAGGTGTTTATGGGGGTTATGATGGAATCTCATTATGATTATATTATAGTCGGTGCTGGTTCTGCAGGCGCTGTTCTGGCCAACAGGCTTAGCGAGAGTGGTGAGTTTAAGGTCTTGTGTCTTGAGGCTGGCACCGAAGGATCAGACTATTTTTGGTCAAGAGTTCCTATTGGAATGGCAAAACTTATAGACAGACCCGCCGTTAATTGGTGCTTCTCATCCGAACCCGACGAAGGATCAGGAGGACGCAGAATTCCGGTCCCAAGGGGTAAGATGTTAGGAGGCTCTAGCTCTATCAATGGAATGGTATTTGTTCGTGGACAACCTCAGGATTACGATCATTGGGCACAATTAGGCAATCGTGGATGGAGCTATTCAGATGTGCTACCTATTTTCAAAGATATGGAATCTTATGATGGCGGTTCTGATGAAAGTCGCGGTCGCGATGGGTTGCTTCGAGTAACCGATACACCTCCAGAAATAAGCCCCCTACATTCTAGAATGATTGAGGCTGCTGAAAAAATCGGTATCCCTTACACGACTGACTATAACGGTGCATCTCAAGAAGGGATAGGGATTACCCAAGTTACAATAAACAAAGGACGCCGTCAGAGTACAGCTTATTGTTATTTAGATCCAGCGAGGTCTAGGCCAAATCTAACAATCATTTCAGGTGCCATGGTTGAAAGATTAATCATGAAAAACAAAAAATGTTTGGGGATCGTTTATAGCGCTAACGGTGCTCGGCACGAGGCCTTTGCATCACGTGAAACTGTATTGAGTTCTGGATCAATCAACTCACCAAAACTCTTGGAATTATCAGGAATTGGCGATCCGGAAATATTAAATAAATTCAATATCGAAGTTCAACACGAGCTTTTGGGGGTTGGTAAAAATCTTCGAGATCATTATTCACCAAGGATGCGATTTAGCATAACCGAAAAAGAAGCAACCTTTAATGATCAAGGGCGAGGATGGAAGTTAGGTTTACAGGCTGTGAAATACTTATTCTCAGGCCAAGGTTTTTTTGCAATGTGTGCTGCACCAATTCGCATGTATTTTAAAACCCGAGAAGGTCTCGAATCTCCCGACGCGGCGATAGCAATGACCCCATTTTTGTATGAATCGGTAGATGGTCATTTGAAAATTTCCAAACAAAGAGGTGTGACCCTAAATATCAACGTTTTGAGGTCTGAAAGTATTGGGAGTATTCATATAAAGTCTGCGAACCCTGCCCAAGCACCTGCGATAAATTTCAATTTCATGTCTGCCGCCTATGATCGAGATGGTACCGTAGCAGCCATGCGCAAGGCCCGGGAACTATTTGCCACCTCACCGCTAGCAGCGGCTGTCGGTGACGAACTAGCGCCAGGGACAAATTGCCAAAGCGACGAAGACATGGTCGAGTGGATCAAAAACAATGCAGAAACCACATACCATCCTGTAGGAACATGCAAGATGGGTAATGATCCTTTAGCAGTTGTGGATAATGAACTGCGGGTTCATGGAATTTCTGGATTACGAGTTGCAGATGCATCAATAATGCCAACTCTCACATCTGGAAATACTAATGCTCCGTCGATTATGATCGGAGAAAAATGCGCTTTAATGATGTTAAAGGCGGCAGAAAAAGGGCGTCAAGCAGCATAATGTGAGACGCATTAAAGTTAAGCTTGGAAAATGAGGCTTTATTGCTTGGATTGATGAATACAGTGTCGGTAAGGATATGAAAAAACCAAATTAAATGGATTTCTTCCATGGCGAAGAATATAGACACAAGAACTGCCCTACCCCAGTAATCAGGAGACCAATACTTACTCCACTAAAGAGCCACTTTAGGTCAAATTGAAAAACAAGCACCAGCATGCATATTGAAGAAACCACAACAAAGCGAACAACATTTACTAAAACAGGAAAAATCATACTTCCTGTACCCTGGCTTGCAAAATATAGAGACATGCCCCCCGCGAAAAAACCGTAAAATGGGGCTACAATCATTAAATAAGAAGAGGCAACCAACTCGGCTGTTCCTGACACAGCAAATAAATCAACCCAAACCCATGGTATTATAGCAACAACAACGCCCAAAACACCCGTTAAAAAGAATGTCACAAACGCCCCGGCTTTAGCAATTGATCTAGCCCTATCATACTGATTTGCCCCAATATTTGTTCCAACAGCAGCGGTCAGTGCAGCCCCTATTCCGAATGATATAGGCACAAGCATCAGCTCAAGACGGCTGCCTAACCCGTACCCGGCTAACGCATCCGTGCCAAAACCAGCAACAAAAGTAGTAATTATGACGATAGTTAAGGCTATCGTTATACTGTTTAACAGACCTAATCCACCTACCTTGAGTATTCTGTAAATAGCACTCCAATTAAATAGGCAATTTTGGCGACTCAGGAGTGAATTAGAACCTATTATTTTTGGTAAGAGAAAAAAAACTGCTAAAGCATGCGAAATAATCATAGCAGCAGCTGGGCCAGTAACACCCAGGTCAACAATATCAACAAGCCCTAAAGTAAACAGTCCCGACATGATAATTTGTATTAACCCTGCTATAATGATTGCTTTAGCAGGAGTATAAGTATCGCCAAGCCCTCTCAAAATAGAAGAAAACCCAAAAAATACCCATGTTAATATGGCTCCACCAAAGGCTACTTTTGCATATTTAGCGGCATCATTTATTACATCTTCTGAATCACTCAATAAATTAAATATATGGACAGAGAAAACACCGAGGGTAATTGTATATAATAGAGACATAAATATCCCGATTAAAAGTCCATTGAAAGCGATTGTCTTTGCGGAATTGATATTTCCACTTCC